>CAYZLU010000064.1:0-9638 GCA_964479285.1 uncultured Planctomycetales bacterium
GATTGTCCCCGATCCACCCTCGTTTGCCGCCGCTATACTTAAGATTTGGTTTGACCTTGAGATACTCCGTGATCCAGGCCACAGAATTATTTACCTCGCAATATTCATTGGCCCCTAAATTCAGTACATTCACCTTTTCATTAAATTTATCCATGCTAAAAAGCATGGCATCAATACAATCTCGCACATGAAGATAAGATTTTTTCTGGCGACCATCCCCTAAGACTAATAATTCATCGGGATTTTCTAAGAGTTTTTTATAAAAATCGAAAATATGGCCGTGGCTATACCGTTCTCCCAGGATTGAGACAAACCGGAAAATCCAGGATTTAAAACCAAACCCTTCACAATAGGCTTGTATAAGCCCTTCACACGCTAATTTAGACGCGCCATATAATGAGGTTTGAATGGGAAATGGCCCGTTTTCAGGGGTAGGGACAACTGTTGCCTCTCCATAAACAGCTCCCGTGGAAGAAAAAATAATGTCCTTGATACCATGGGCTCGCATGGCTTCAAGGACATTAAAGGTGGCAATAGTGTTTTGCTGAAGGTCTTTATGTGGATGATGAACGCCCCCTCGCACATCTGCATTGGCAGCCAGATGGAAAACTACCTGTGCACCGGCAAAGGCGTCCTTCAATAAATCGAATTCAAGTAAATCACATTCGATGAGCCGAAAATTGGGATGCGCCAATGACCCTTCAAGGAACCTACGCTGACCTGTTGAAAAATTGTCAATACCAGTCACCTTATGGCCATGCTCCAGGAGGCGATCGACCAAATGGCTACCTATAAAACCGGCAGGACCGGTCACGACCATGTTTTTCATAACTTCCTTTTCACGACCGTACTGCGGAAAACAAAACAGGTTGTACCGGTGTGGTCCACGAAGGTACTTTTACGCCATATTGAAGCACGTGTTTGCCTTTGGAAACATTTTCTCTTCGTATTTCCGTAAAACCTGCTTTTGCTATCATCTCATGAAGAAAATCCGCGCTATATTGAAGTGTTGCCGGGTGCTTGATGGTCCTCTCTATGACCCATGTGGCAGGGACAAATAATATTTTCTCAAGAACAAAAAACCAATGTGGGATACAGGACTCCATGATGACCAACCTGCCCCCTGGGCTCAAAACCCTGCGCGTCTCGGAAAGTAACTTCTGGGTATTGGCAATGCAATCATTGACACTCCGACCAACTAAATGATGGATCAGCATTACGATCACAACGCCGTCAAAACCATGCAAATCTTTCGGTATATCCAGGGCACTGCCCTGGACCAGTTTGACATTTTGGGGAAGACGGACATCATTAGGCAAATGATTGAGAAACAAATCCAGTCCTGTGATCTGTCCGACACGATTTGTGTCATAATCAAATATACCACCATTGCCTATGTCCAGCAGGCGCCCAATCCCTTGCAAATTCATGCTTAATGCCAAAGAGATGGATGCATACGTATCGATTGATTCTACGTGTGTCCTGTAATTTTGATATTCATTCAGGAAAAATTTAGCATTTTTCTGGGCAGACATTGGCGTTTGTCCACCCTTATTTTTAGTTTCCATGCTATCCACGTCCACTCATCACGATTAAAAGACTCCTAGATTTTGAAAAATTATACTTTATCCGATCTCTTTTAGTAACATAAAACTTTCCGCATATTGGCAGCCTGCACTGGCACCCCTGAAATGGGCTTGTGCTTTGATATTATTCAGGTTTCTGGGAAAAGGATGTTTGCCCATTTCGCTTTTATAGACCTTCATGATATCCAATTTCTTTTGCATAAACGAGCTAATATCAACAAAAAAATTAGGAATAAACCCGCATTCCTTGACAGCGGGCGAAAATTCCGTCTCGCTGAGGGTCTCCATCATCAGGATCCTGCGCAGAAAAGGGAAACGGAAATTTTTCGTGCAACTGTAAGCGGCATCAAAAATACTCCTATGGTCACTATGGACATCGAAATTAAACGGAAGATACACGGTGTGAGGTTTTACTTCGTTCATGACCACACTCATTTTTCTGACTAATTCCTTCATCGGGACCTGGTCCACCTCGGTCGTGGGAATCCCCAAGCGAATAACCTTGATAAACCCATACGCTTTAGAAACAAGGGCTATTTCTTTTTCTCTGGTGATTACTTTATGAGGAGAAAAGCCTCCAGCTTCAGTGGTTTCAGTAACAATGAGCCAATATACATCGTCTTTATTCGCCCTGTGTCTCAAAATGGTGCCGCCGCAGCCCAGCGTTTCATCATCAGGATGGGTTGCCACGACCAAAATTTTATTTTTCATTTCTTCTCCTTCTTTGCCTTGTGTACCCTGCCCTTAAAAGAGGGGAATAAAGGGTCCTCTTTTCTGAATTGGGCAAAATCCCCAAGCGGCAAATTCTTTAATATACGAAAGGCCCGCGCTGAAGACTGGCCGTCACCGTAAATATTCTTAATACCTTTGACGTGGGTCCTATAAAACGCCTGGGAGGTCACCTTGCTTATGGCCCGTTCTATTGCTTTTAGACTGCCGTCGGTAAAAATCACGTTGCCTTGGGCCTTTCTGCCTTCCATTCTCCGTCCCACGTTTATGACCCCCAGGGGGATTGACGCCGCTTCAACGATACCCGAACTGGAATTTCCAATTTGAAAGGCCGCGTTGCGGTAAACGTTGACGAAGATGTTCCGGGAAAGATTATTCACAAAGATCAAATCTTTATCAGCCTTAAACTCTTGCATCACTGCCATCAATCCCCGCGAACCCGGATCAATGTTGGGAAGATTGATAATGGCCGGCATCCCCTGGTTCTTAAGCGCCGAAATGATATTCCTGAAATCTCCCACCGCTTCATGCTCATACGCCATCAACGGGTGGAAGATCAACAAGGCGTATCGATCAAAAATCCGGCCATCTGGGGCAAAAATGGAAAAAATCTTCTTTTTGGAAATATCAGTCTCCTGCCTGAATTTATCCAGGGCGCAAGAGCCGATGGTAAATATCCTCGCTGGATTTTGGCCGATGCCAATCAGCCTTCTTTTATGCTCTTCAAGAGAAGCAAAGGTGTACGCTGAAAGCTTGGAGGCCGCGTGACGGACCGGATTATCAATGAGTCCATCCCGGTCATGGTCCCCGGCAAAAAAATGGGCAGTCGCGATTTTCAGGTAACCACCAATCAACGCACCTACCATGACATCTTCCCTGTCACCCGCATAAATGATCAAGTCTGGTGAAAACCGTTCGACAGAATGGATCGCATTCTGGAGTAGAATTGACGCGGATTTAATGCGCGCCGAATCAGAATCACTGTCGAGCAAAGTCTCTATCCTGTCTAATATTTTTATCCCGTCTTCTTCGATGTGCTTGACTGTCATCCCATGGGTCGGGCTTAAATGAGCACTGCTGACGATCAGGCGAAAATCTATCTCAGGGGCTTGACTCAGCATTTTATACAAATAACTCAACAGGTCATAATCAGAACTGCCGGATGTAAAAGCTAAAATTTTCATACCTCCACCCATCCCTTCTTAAGATGTAAGATTACGTCTTCCTTGGGTATATTAGCGATCATGTCGATGATAGATAATCCTGGGACATGACCCGCCGCCCCAAGCTGAGGGTATTCTGATGGCATAAACTGAAAATAACGCAAAGAAATCCGGTTGGAAGGAAACATATTTTCTTGAAGATAATTTTTTGAACCAGTACCGCTTATATATTCCGTACCTGAGACTTTCTGGACCATATCTATGTTCTTCTGGGTTGGGTCCGCGTTTTCATTGATATCGAGCTGTGAACTTAAAACCAAGGGCGTCTTGATGCCAAGGTATTCACAGATGCAACGGATATTCGTAAAATTGATCTCTGATAAAGAATCTGTTTTGTTATCAAATGTTTTCTCAAAAATCGCAAGGACTTCAGGATAAAATACACATTTTCGATAATTCGCTTCCATTTTCCTGATGTGCTTGCTTTCCCATTTATCATGCGTGGCCTTTTTGTCTTTAATCTTATCCTGAGAATGGCCTGCCTGCAGCGGGATAGTCAAAAATTCTTCTTTTTTATCAAACAAAAGTTTGTTCCTGTTAATGATTGCCCCCTTTTGATATTGGGCCAGGTCGTAAAGAATAAAAACATCTACAAAAAGGATTTTAGCAAAATACCCCGGCCATGCCAAATATTGTGGCTGATGGATCGCGACCTTCATAAAAGCCCTTTAAGTTCCAAAGCATCGAGGAGCCTTCCATGAAATGGAATCGATGAATAGGCCTCAAAATTCCGGGCATTAGGCAGATCCAGGCCAAGCTCCTGGGCCAAATTAGGCTGAACACTTTTACGAATGTCCAATTGAATCCCTTGGTCATTTAAATGGTCCCTTAACTTTTCAGCGCTATCAAATGTTATCGCTCGATACAGCCCTTTACTTTCATCACCAAAAATCTTGACAAAACGGGAAAAAAACCGCTTTAACTGTTTTTTCTTATCTAAAATATTATCAAACCGGATAAATTGCCGTTCTAACAACCGTTGATTAAGACAGGATGTCTGGCAATTCATGGCTAATAAACCATAGACTGGTTGTTGATGGGTATCTGCCATAAAAACCTTGTTGGAAGCAATAAATCCACCGGCACCGGCAGTGATCGGCTTGGTTGCGGAAAAAGACCCAATGACAAAATCTGAAAACTTTCCGACCGGCGACTTATTATTATAAAGCGCCCCGAAAGAAGAGGCATAATCTTCAATCACATGGAGCTTCAATTCTTCTTTCAAGCGGTGTATGTGTTCTTCTTCTATTAAAACACCGAACATATGCGTTACGATGGCCACTTGTTCCTTTTCTGTTACTTTCCTGGCAATGGCCTCGAAACAAGACCTAAAGTCATTGGGGCTACGCACATCACAAACGACCGGCTTGGCACCCAGAAAAATAACCGCATTATAAACAGACCAGCAAGTGATTGCGGGAAGGAGCACGGGAGTCCCTTCTCTAACACCTAAAGCCCTTAAAGCGATTAATAAGGCCATGCTCCCTGATGGCGTAACAACGACCTGGTCCTTACAAACAAATTTTTGAATGTCCCTTTTTAAGACTTCCTCAAGGCCTTTGTCCCAGCCAACGTAACTTCGATCAAGGCACTCCTTTAAAGCAACAGGGTCTTGTGGGTCAAGGTCAGGGCAAGAGTGTGAGATAAATGTCATTTTAGATTTCAAATCTTTTTAAAGTTTCATGAAGGGCTTCAAACTGCCCAATGTCCAGCCAGGCCTTCTCGGAAACTGGATAAACCCCGACTCGTTCGCCTATTTTAAGAAGATTATTAATCAGATATGTCATATTGTAAAAATGCCCCTTGGGCATATGACCAAAGACCGCTGGGTCGAGGACATACATCCCTGTGTTCACCAGAAAATGATGTTCTGGCTTTTCATTGATGTTCTTCAGGTTCCCGTCGTTGTGGATCTCGCAGACCCCGTATGGAATAACAAAATTCTTCATGGCGCATACAAGGGTGATCATGTTGTTGCGGTCATGATGGAATTTAATGATATCGGCATAATCCGCCTCTATGAGGACATCACAGTTGCTGACAAAGAAAGTTTTTTTGATCCTGTTTTTTAAAAGGTACAGGCTTCCAGCCGTTCCCAATGGTTTTTTTTCAAGGACATATTTGATCTTGAATGGGTGTTCAACATCGCTGAAATATGCCTTAATCAAGTTTGATTTGTAGTTCATCGAAAGATAAAAATCACGGCAGCCATGGTCAAAAAACCTGTTGATAATGATCTCAATGATCGGCTTGTCACCGATAGGCATGAGCGGCTTGGGCAATATCTTGGTGAAAGGATGCAAACGGGCCCCTTCCCCACCTGCCATGATCACCACCGGTTGGTTGATGGTCTTGAAAACCTTGAATCTGTCTTCAAAAAGGTCCGCCCAATGCAAGTACGCGACGACATTTCTACCATCATCAATGACCGGCAGGCATTCAATTTGCTTATCCAGCATTAATTTCTTAGCGTCTTCCTTTATAAATCCCGGTTGCAAGGTCAATGGATGCCGGTTCATGACATTACTCAATTTGGCATTGATGTTCTTGCCCTTAAGTATCCACCGGCGGACATCACCATCTGTCACCGTTGCCAAGATCCGGCCTTGCTCGTCCACGACAATAAGGGTCTTCTCTCCCATGGCATCCATCTGCTTCATGGCCTGCTTAATGGTCACATCTGGCTTTATCAGGACTTTTTTTAACTTTTCCATATTACCTCAAGATAGTGATCAAATCATCCTCGTTGAAATCTCTCTTGGCAACTTTTCCAATGACCTTGTCCCAAAACATCGGGCTTAGACCAGTGCCTGGTCTCTTTGCAGCAATGTTCTGGGCTGTAAACTTCTCTTCTTTTTTGATGTTTCTTGCAGCAACAATGCTTTTTCTTGCTATAGGAATATTTTTAGTCTCTGTTTTTGAGGGCTTTTTAATCCCGTTGCCTAGCGCTTTCTCAATATTTCTTATCGCCACGACCATGTTTTTCAGCTCTTGAGGTTCTAAAGATGCCCTATGGTCTGGCCCCTCCATTTTTTTATCTAAAGTAAAATGCTTTTCAATGATACTGGCGCCCAAGGCGGCCGCGGCAATCGGGATTTCAATCCCCAAGGTATGATCAGAATACCCTACCTTTACCTTAAACGTATCTCTGATCGTCAACATAGCACGCAAATTGACATCTTCAAAAGGGGATGGATATTCCGTGTTGCAATGCAAAACCGTTATGTTTTGTTTCTTGGTCCCAACGGCCATAAGGATTTTCAATGCATCTCCTATTTCTTTTAAAGTGGCCATCCCCGTTGACAAAATGACCTTCCGGCGCAATTTCCCAATTTTTCTTAAATAAGGCAGGTTGGTTATTTCTCCAGAGGGTATCTTAAAATATTCTGGTTTAAGTTCTTCTAAGGTGTCTATCGACACCAGATCAAACGGTGTGGACAAAAACATGATCCCTTTCTCGTCCGCGTATTTTTTCAACTCTTTAAAGGCCCCAAGGGGCAGATGGATCTTTTTGGCCATCTCTAATTGAGATCCCTTATTCCCTGTTGTTTCCTTCTGATAATCGGCCTTAGGTGCATCCTTGATCATAACAAGTTCCGGCACCGCGGTTTGAAACTTAACGGCGTCACATCCGCAAGAGACCGCCGTATCAATCATTTGATAGGCCCTGGTCAAACTAGCGTTATGATTAACACCTGCCTCGGCAATAATAAACACTCCCGTTCCTGGCTTGATCTTCATTTAAATTCCTTTCTCAATTCTGATAACTGATAAATAGTTTTAATCCTCAAGTCTTGGGGTATTATTGCATTTTGAGAAGGGACCAGATAAAAAAAAGTCATTCCCGCTTTTAGGGCTCCTATGTCTTTTAAAAGGTCATTACCAACGTAAATAGCTTCGTCGGGTGTAGCCTTTAAACGATCTAAGACACGTTTAAACATAAACGGATTTGGCTTGGCTTTAGAAGAAGGATAATAACCACTGATCTCAATCGCATCAAAAGCGTCCATCAATCCTAACTCGAATAATTTATTAGTCTGGTCCACCGGGTTGCCCTGGGTCACCAAACCTAACGCCATTTTCCGTTTGCGAAGAAATGTCATGAGCGTCCTGGCTTGTGGCCTTAAACTAATTTTCCGGGGACACAATTTATAATAATAAAGCAGCTCCCTTTCTACATATTCATTGATGGCTTTCGGGGAAATGTCAGAGAAAAAATATTCAAGTACTTGGTTAAAAATCCGCAAGCGATTGTTGGTTTTATATAAATCCCGCATCTTTTTTAAAATGGCTGCCCCTTTGGGACCGCCTAAACCAAAATCTTTTTGGATCTTGCGCGCAACGGCCTGAAAGCCCTGGTCAATATAAGGGGCCTGGTCATATAAGGTATCATCCAAATCGAATATAACTGCCTTTAACATGTCGTTCTCATTGCATCATTCGATGATTATATATGATTGCACCGATGCAAACTTGCTGCGACGGATCTTATACCGGCCCAGGCCCAAGACTTCTTTCAATGCCAATGTCTCACCTGGATAATCATGCAAATTGAGCTCATCGAACCCTATGATGCTGCCTTTAGTCAGATGAGGGATGATCGCCTCCAGGCATTTTTTGGTCGGCTTATAAATATCAAAATCGAAATAAGCAAAAGCAACGATGGTCTCCGGGTTTTCTTTTAAATATTTTTCGATCTCTACACAAGCGTCCCCTTTTACGAGTTGGTATTTCTTGATATGCGAAATGGGGCTTTCTTTCTCATGATAGTCGAGCAGCTGGTTTAAATAATCTTCATATCCTTCCACAACCCCAAAAGCGCCCTTGGTCAGCGCATCGGATTTCCCATCCTTGGCATCAAATCCCGGAAAACCGGCAAAGGTATCGAAACCGATAATTTTACGGTTAAGGTTAAAAGGCTCATAGATCCCCCGGAAAGAGGAAAACAAGGCCAAGTCCTGTCCCCAGCGCACCCCGAATTCCATGACCACCCCGTGCACATCTACGATCTGCTGGTATAGTTCATTCATAAAGAGAACACGGGAAAGCCTTTGACGACGGATAAACAGTCCCAATTGGTCTAACAATTCATCTTTGGGCAGGGGTGCTGATTTAAAAAGTTGTTGTATCTTGTCCCTTGCCGAAATTTCCGATGATGAAGAAGTTTTCTGGTTAATCTCACGTTGTTTATCCATGAACCATCTGCTCCTTCTTCAAATAAAACGAAGAATCAAAACGTAACATATAAATCCCTTCTTTGGCAAGAACACAATCAGATGGTTTCCCCTTGCCTGTGACAATGGCCTTTATCAAAACAGGAATGTTGACTCCAGATTCGTAACTTAACGGGCATCCACCCCCCAATCGCAGGTTGATTTCCTGAAAAGCCAGCTTTCCATCCGGGCACCTGAACAATTGAATATTGATCATTCCAAAAGGCTTAAGCAAACGCACTATTTGGCGGACATGCTGGTCAATGCCCGTGTCAAAAACCGTGACCGCCCGTTCCACCTCGCCCGCCCTGATCTTTAAACGCTGCCGCTGGGAAATGGCCGAACATCGGCCTGAACCATCTGTCAGGACATCAACTGTTATTTCCTGCAGCATGGGCCCTGCTTCAATGAAAGGTTGATAAATATACCCTTCACTGATATCGCCACGATTTAATAGTTCGCTGGCACTGCCTATACGAAAGACCCCTATCCCGGCTGACCCTGTCTTTGGTTTAGCGGCCACCGGAAAATTTGTTATATCTTCCCTGCGTAAAAAAGTGTCCAACACAGGAATACCGTTTTCTTTAAAAAAAAGATATGTCTTCCATTTGTCCCGGGCAATTTCGACAATGCAAGGACCTGACAAAAGGACCCGCACACCATTCTTGGTAAAAATTTCCTCTTTTTGTGTATAAAAATCAATTTCATAATCCGTTAAAGGGATAATGACATTGATATGTTTTTTCCGACAAACATCTAAAATAACATCCAAACTTTGCGGATGACTAAATTTAGGTATTACCAGCGCTTCATCCCCGCAATAAAGGGCCGGTGCTGTCCCTGATATGTCTGCCACATAGATCTTGTCTAGGAGCAGCTCCTTTTTA
>CAYZLU010000065.1:0-9323 GCA_964479285.1 uncultured Planctomycetales bacterium
TTTTTTTAAGGCCGTATAATTGCCGATGATCTCAACAATATCACTGCGTTCGATGACCTGATTGATGACATCATTCGGGATCAATCCCATAATTCTTAGTTACTATCCGGGTGTAACACTTTGGGAGCGTTCATATTGTAATGCTCACCCGCACACAATTTATCAACCAAATTCTTATACAAAAAACTATATGTATTCACTGCTGCAGATCCGGCTATTTTATAACTATAAGACCGCAAGGTCATCCGCGTTAACGGGCCGTTATGCACCAATAAAACCAAGAATATCGTCAAACTACAGACCAAAATTCCCCGACCAACTGCCACAATACCTGCCGCGTACTTATCAAATCCCTGATGATTGGTCTCTACTTTAAAAAGGTACATGATACCATCCCTGAAATATTTAAAAAAGAGCACCACGGCGACCCAAAGGTCCGCAAAAATCAACAAATCCCAATAAGCCCAAGAAAGATGTGTTTTCTGGGCCATCCAGGCACCCAAGAAACTATAAAAATGCAGGCTGACAAAGACCGCTACAACAATCCCAAAAGACTTAAAAAATTCCGAAATAAAACCGTTCTTGACTCCGATAAAAATCATCCGAATAAACAGAATGATTAGAACGATATCAACCCAATTAATACTTTTTATCAAATGTGTTAACATGATCTTAATATAAGCCGTAACGGGAAGTATAACATGTGGTTATGGGGCTGTCAAGCAAGCGCTTGCTGTAATTATGTAACATAAATGATTGAAAATGATTAATTTATGCGCAAATTGAAATCAAATGATTATTTATTAACCCCCAAAATTATTGACAAATATCAAAATTCTTAGACAGCAGCAGGAACAACAATGGAGGGTTCAGCTGGTACAGACACCTGGGACGGCTGAGGTTTATACTCATTAAATTTCACGGACACAATGCGCGAGACACCCCGTTCCTGCATAGTTACCCCATACATGATATCTGCCACATTCATGGTGTTTTTATTGTGGGTGATGACGATAAACTGGGCAATTTTGGCGAATTCTTTTAACATGTTCGCAAAACGTCCCACATTAGACTCATCCAAAGCAGCATCAATTTCGTCCAAAACGCAGAAAGGGCTGGGGTTGACTTTAAATACCCCAAAAATCAAGGCAATGGCAGTCAATGTCTTTTCACCACCTGACATAAGGCTGATGTTCTGCAGCTTCTTGCCTGGAGGCCTGGCAACGATATCAATTCCGCACTCCAGGGCATTTTCAGGGTCAAGTAAAACAAGCTGGGCTTCACCACCCCCAAACAGCATACGGAAATAAACCTTAAACTCTTCGTTGACCTTAACGAAGGTATCTGTAAACATCTGGCGCGTTGTGCGGTTGATCTTCTGGATGGTTGATAAAAGCTGCTCGCGGGCCGTCAATAAATCACTTTGTTGCTTGGTCAAAAATTCATGCCGCCCTTTAAGTTCTTCAAACTCTTCGATGGCCACCAGGTTGACCGCGCCGTAGGATTCGCAGCGCTTTTTGAGTTTGTCGATTTCGGCTGTTAGTTCTTCGATGTTGAGCTGGGGAACGGGGACTTGTTCTGCGTTTTGGTTTGTTCCCTGGGGCGCTTCCACATTCAAAGGTATCTCGCTTGGCAGCGTGCTTGGGGACACGTTCTCTGGAACATGTCCCCTGGTTGGCAATAGTACTAGAGTTGAAGTTTCATTCTGTATCTGGTCCCAGTCAATTTTATATGCTTGTAATAAACGCTCTTTGAGGGCACGCTGGTTAAAATGGACTTCCTGCTGGCGCATCTGTTGGTGGTGCATATCGCTTTTGACCTGGATGATACCGTCCTCTATACCACGGATCCCGTTACGTAAAGAATTCAATCGACGGGACATTTCTTCTCTTTTAGCTGATTCTTCATTTAATACCAACCTCAATGTGTCTTTCTTTTGCTGCAATTCTTCAATCGCCCGCTGCAGAAGAATGATGTCCTCGCTGATCTTGACTTTCTTGGCTTCCAATTCTCGATTTTCTGATTCAAAACGATTGATGTCCACCAGGTCGCGGTCAAGGTTTTGTGTGTGCAGGGCCAAATTTTCCTCAAATCCACGACGCTTGTCGGACAAAGATGATAATTCGGTGTCCAACTGGGCAATGGAAATATTCAACTCCTGACGTTCCTTGTCCTTGTCGGCAATGGCCTGTACTTTGACTTTAATATCTTCCTGGCAGCATGTGATTTGGCCGCTGATGCCTTGCAAAGACCCTGCCGCCTCAAGTTCCTGCACTTTCAATGCAGCCAGCAGGGATTCAATTTCAGCAAATTCGCCAGTAATGACGTCCAATTCCCCCAGCAATTTCCCGGAAAGAAGCTCTATATCATTTTTCTGGGCTTCCAAGACAGATAATTTCTTCTCCTGCTGTTGTATTTCTTTAAGGAGCTCCTCAACAGCATTGCTTTGATCTTGAATTTGTTGGTTTAGCTGGGCCTTGACCTCAACCGCCTGGGCCAATTTATTGTTAATAACAACAATGCGGTCATCCAAGTACTGCAAATCCAGCTCCACATATTTGGTCTCATAGGTGATTTCGTATAATTCCGGAGATTGTTCACCGGCCGGGATCACCTTGACATCCTTGATCTTGCCAATAATACCCGTTTGTTTTTCGCTGGGACGCACAGTCGCTATAAAACGGCCTTCCACGATGGGGTCAGGGATGTCCTGGTACTGTACCTGCATTTTCTGGATAAATTCCTTTTGGGACAAAAGGAACACATGATTTTTCTCAAGATCATCGATTAAAGCATCTTGAACGGCAAATTGGCTTTTAATCAATTCTAAATCCTGGCGCCTGGTTTTAGTGTCCGACCACAACCCTTCTAATTGGGCCTGGACATGAGCAATGGCACTATTGATATCTTCGCAACGCCGGTACACCTGGATTTTTTCATCGTGGACCTTGGAATTTTCATGATCAAGACGGGCCTTTCTTGCCAAGGCCTCCATCTGGCGTTTCATATTTTCAGTCAATTGGTTTTTAAAACGCACCTGTTGGCCATTTAACCCCAATATTTCCTTTTCCACATTTTCAATAGAAGCACGGGCTTGCTGTATACCATGTACAAGTATGCTTAGATCATTACGCTTCTGCTGCAAACAATCTTGCAACCCTGACAAATTCTCGGCGAGACGGGCTAAGGACCCCCTGTTCTCCTCGATCTTGGCCTGGTGCGTACCGCAGCGGTCCATGGCCGCGGCCTTGTCCGCTTGCAGGCGATGGCAGGTCTCATCCATGCTTTGCTGGCGCTCTTCATTGAAAGAGATCTGGCGGGTATTCATGGTCACTTCATTTTCTAAATGAATGTCCTGGGCCTTAAACTCATTGATCCGCTCTTCAATTTCTTCCAGCTGGAGCGTTTCATTGTCAATGCGGCTGTTTAACTCTTCTAATTGCGCGGTCAATTCAAGTTCTTGCGTCTGCAAAGCCCTGACCGCCGCTGCTAAAGCTCCACTCTCCCCATCAAAACTTGCCATCTGTTGGCGGGCAAATATCAATTCATAATTTTTAAGGACCTCATACTCTTCTTTATACCGCTGGGCCTTTTTGGCTTGGCGTTCAATGGTGGCAATCTGGCGCTTGACCTCGATGACAATATCGTTGATACGCAGCAAATTGTCTTCCGTGTCTTTAAGCTTGCTCAAAGCTTCTTTCTTCTTGCTCTTGTACTTGGTGATCCCTGCCGCTTCATCAAAAATCTGGCGACGGTCATCCGGCTTGGCGGAGACGACCAGGTCTACCTTACCTTGCTGGATAAGAGAATATGCCTCAGCCCCCACCCCGGTGCCTAAAAACAGTTCTACAATGTCTTTTAAACGCGAGACATTCTTGTTGATCAAATATTCACTTTCACCGGACCGGAAAAGGCGGCGTGTAACGATCACTTCATCATGGTCCAGTGGCAATATCCGTGATTCATTAGAAAAAGTAAGGCTGACCTCCGCAAAACCCAGGGGTGCTTTCTGGTCGGTACCATTGAAAATCACATCTTCCATCGATGAGCCGCGCAACTCCTTGACGCTTTGCTCACCCAAGACCCAGCGGATGGCGTCAAAAACATTGCTCTTGCCGCAACCATTAGGCCCCACGATGGCAGAAATGCCCGGCTGAAACTCCAGGATGGTCTTCTGGGCAAAGGACTTGAACCCGAATATTTCCAAACGTCTAAAATACATAACATCACTTTATAACATTTATCACGAGAGAGTCAATGGAGATTTAATTTTTTTTCGACGGCCTTAATCAGGCCTCTAAAACCCCTGTCTGGCAGACCTTAGCGAATTTCTTGGCGCTTTCCCTGGCAGTCCTTTGAAATGTGCTGTAGTCGATGCCAACCAACCCGAACCTGGGACCAAAACCATGGGCCCATTCAAAATTATCCATTAAAGACCAATAAAGATATCCTTTGACGTTTACACCCTGTTCCAGGCCCAAGTGGACATTCTTAAGATGGCTTTGGATGTATTCCCAACGTTCATTATCATCTGCCGTGCAAATTCCGTTTTCCGCGATGATCACCGGCAAATTGTATTTTTTAAGATTTAAAAGGACTTGATACAACCCTTCTGGATAAATGTCCCAACCTAATGAATTCCTCTTTAACGGATGATGGTTTTCTCGGCAAATCTCCATGAGTAAATTGCCTATCCACCAGCTATGCACATGCACCAGGTGCCTTGAATAATAATTAACCCCAATAAAATCAAGAGTTTTAGCCCTAGTTAAATGATCAAGGATTTCCCCATTATACCAATATTCCCTGATTCTTGCTCCGCAACGATTCATTAAATCTTCGTTACAAGGCACAATAGCCTGCATATGTTGGGCAATGCTGACAGAAGGCAAAGCAAGATTTGAATATTTATAAATTTTATGTATCAACCGGTATGCCTCAATATGCGCCTCAATCATGTTATCATGGACTGCCTTGGTCTTAAAAAAGGACTTTAATCCAGGCGGCCATAGGCCCCAAAGATACGCATGGGAAAAATAAACCGTGGGCTCATTGATCGTAAACCAAAAATGGACATGCGATGCTAAAGCACAGGTAACAAAATCGCAGTAACGCAAAAAACGCTTAACACACCGGGGATTGGTCCACCCACCGGAGTCACTGAACCAAATCGGACTGGTAAAATGATGCAAGGTCAACATGGGCTCTATGCCCCGCGAGCGCAGGGCCTTTACCACATTGATGTAATGCTTTAACGCATCCTCAGAAAATTCTCCTTCGTTAGGCTCAATGCGGCTCCATTCGATGGAAAGGCGGTGGGCGTTGTGATTTAAACTTTTGACGAGATCAAAATCCTGCTCATAAAATTCATAGTGGCGGCAGGCTTGGGCTGATTTTTCTTTTCCCGCTGCAGCCTCCCACGGCCACCAATCCGCGTTCACATTATTACCTTCTACCTGATAAGAAGATGTTGCGGCCCCCCAATAAAAATCTTTTGGAAACTGGATCATATAAAAATTATATCATCACCAAACACAAATCCTTTAAAAATGTGTTTATTTAGGCTTGAGTAGATAGTAAATTAAACCTATGCGTTATCTCATTAAATTGATCCAAAAAACTTACAGGATGGTCGACCCCCTGGAAGGCTCGATGGTTTTGCGTAATGTCACCTCTTTGTCAGGCCTGCAGCTCGTCACCTATCTTTTTCCGATCATCATTTTACCTTATTTATTTCGGGTGGTCGGCCCGGAAAAATTTGGCCTTATCGCCTTCGCCCAGGCCTTTGTGCAATATTTTGTGATACTCACTGATTATGGATTCAATGTTTCCGCAACCAGGGAGATTTCTCTCTGCCATGAGGACAAAATAAAAACATGCAATGTTATTTCTGCTGTCATGACCATCAAAACCATCCTGGCTTTTCTGTGCCTGTTGATGCTTTGCATTGTCATGTATTTTGTCCCTAAATTTAAATTCGATTGGATGGTATACGCGCTGAGTTTTGGCGTTGTCATAGGCAATGCTCTTTTTCCTGCCTGGTTTTTCCAGGGGTCAGAAAGCATGAAATACACGGCCAAGCTTAATATACTCGGAGAATTTGCCTACGCGTTCGGTATTTTCTTTTTTGTCCATAGGCCCAGCGACTATCTATTAGTACCAACTATCACGTCCTTGTCTTCATTGTTCACCGGCCTTTTGGGGCAATATATTCTCTTCACCCGTTTTGATGTGTCTTTTCAGTTACCCAAATTAAAAGACCTGCACCGGCAGCTGTTGGCTGGATGGAACATTTTTATTTCCGTGATAGCTATTAACGCTTACACAACCACACGTGTTTTTGCGGTGGGGCTTTTGACCAATAATTCCCTGACTGGATTTTATTCTATCGCTGAAAAAATTGCAGGTGCTGTGCAGACCTTCCCCTTATATGCCTTTTCCCAGGCCATCTTTCCGCGCTTAAGCAAAATATTTCATAAAAACAAAATAAAAGCTTTTGAGATCATGCAACAGGTCCAATTAATCACGGTCATTGTGTCTTTGATCTTCCTGCCAATATGCCTCATCATTGCCCCCTTGATTGTGACCCTTGTTTGCGGAGGGACTTACCCGGCGGCGATATTATCTTTGCGGTTATTGCTCATCTCTGTTTTCTTCATCAGTGCGAACGCCTTTCGGGTACAATTTCTTTTGGTTTGCGGCAAAACTGATGTGTATTCGAGGATACACATCACCATGGCGGCCATCGGCCTGCCTTTGATCATTGCTTTTATATACTCCTTTTCATATTCAGGTGCTGCCATGGCAACGGCCATCATTGAAGCAGGCGTTTTCACCATGACCTATTTTTCAGTCAAAAAATTGACATTTACATAAACTTAAAGGCCACATTCTCAGTGATTTTATCTGCCACGCTTTATTTGACGCCGGTCTTTATTGCGGATATTCTTACGGGCACGGCTGGGACGACGATCGCGGCCCACATTTCTTCTGGCCATCCGTTCTCTCCTGCGGCTTGCTTCGAGTTTTTGTTTCGCGGACCTGATAAGTGCGGGCTTATGGGCCGCTTTCGCGGCTTTAAATGACTTAAGATCAGCTTTCACTTGATCCCGTGATCGATCTAATTCAACCATATCCAAGTCACGCTTCATGGCCATGTCAATTATGGAATCCCTGGAAGACGTATCCTTGGGCGATTGATAGGCGAATGCTAAAGGCAGCCGGAATAAAAACGTCCATCCCAGGACAACCACTGCTCCTAATGCAAACTTGGATATTTTCATTCTATTTATGGTTTTCATGCCATTTTCTGCGGGCACGTTCCTTTTGCGCGGGGGTCATTCTCTGCCATTTTTTATAATTTGCCTGTATCCTTTGCCGTTCATGGGGGGCCATCCGGTCCCATTCCCGAAAATTTTTATTGATCCTCTGCCGCTGTAGTGGAGACATTTTCTTATATTCTTGCCAATTCTTACGGATCCGTCCCCTTTCATCAGGCGGAAGCCTTCTGAACTTCTCATACCGTTTTAATATCTCCTGTTTAACGGCAGGGTCCATATGCTGAAATTCCTGCTGACGTTGACGGAGCTCTTGTTTTTGCTCTTCGGTCAGATTGTTCCATCGGGCAAGGTTTTTCTGATATTGAGAATCATCAGCATGCGCGATTTTAGGGAATAACGACAACATAAAGAGCAAAATCATTGTCCCGGTCCTAATTTTATTCAGCATGGCTTGCTCCTGTAGAAGTTTGGACTTTTGATACATTTGATTTATTCAAATCTGGACCTCCCCATTGTTGCAACAATTCTAAACTTTGTAATAAATCCAGGTTTTTTATAACTTCACTATCCGCCCCTGGATCGACTTTGCCTTGCTTACTGACTTTTTTTGCCTCGGGAGAAGATTGTGTTTCTGCCAGGCAATCATCGCTTAACTGCATTGAAAGCGCCAAAATGAAGAAATAAAATTTTATGGATCTATTCATCCTAAATGGTGCTTTCTTTTTGGTCACTATCTAAATCCCTGATAACATCTAAGTCCTTGATAGTTTCAAAATGCTGCGCCAAATCAAAATTTTGAAGCATTTCAACATCATCGGGCTTTATCTGGCTTAATTTATTTTGCATATTTATTTGCTGGATTATACCAGTAGAACCGATAATAAGCATTAAACTTAAGACCGTTACGATGGGGATTAAACGTCTTTCACCCCATAAATTCTTCCACCTCCCCAACAAACGTTCATACCTTGATTCCTGAAGGGAAGCCTTGGTCCAAAACCTGCTCACATAATCCGGGGAAGGTTCAATTTCAGGGGCCAAGTCTAGCATCTGCCAGGCGCGGGACATCTGCTGATTTTCCATAAAACACCCTGGACAGGTTCCCAAGTGGGTCTGGATTGCCTTGCTTAATTGGGGGTCCAGTTCGTGATCAAGATACGCAGAAAGATTCTCTTTAACTTCCCTGCATTCCATATTGGGTCCCTCCCGTACTTTAAACACTTCAACGTGTTAAAAGTTCCGTTTCTTTTAATTTATTTGATGTCCATCAATTTTACCCTGAGTGTTTCCTTGGCCCTGTTTAAAAGCGATTTGACCGCCTTCGCGGAACAATTCAAGCTTTGGCCGATTTCTTCGCAACTCATTTCTTCATAACGTCTTAGCAAGACCGCGCTGCGCTGATTCTCAGGGAGTTCATTAATAATGGCCATAATCCTGTCTGATTTTTCATTCTCAAGCATTTGTTCCAAAGGCGAATAATTCTTATCATCAGCTTGTTGTTGGGCCATGCTGCCGTCCTCTGATTCTATTTCTTCATCCAGGGACGCGGCATATTTACGCTCATTACGGATGGCATTAAGCGCGCTGTTACGGACAATCGTAAAAAGCAAGGTTTGAAATTTGGCCTTAGGGCGATAGCCTGGCCCCATCTGATGGATTTTTAAAAATATCTCCTGGGTCAAGTCTTCGGCTGCCTGGCGGGTCAAACCATACCGGTAAATAAAATTAAGGACTTTAGGATAATATTTTCGCATCAAGGCTTCAAAAGAAGCTGCGTTGCCTTTTTGAAATTCAAGCATCAAGACAACATCCGGATCGGAAGTATAGTCTGCGGAATTTCTAAAAATTGAAAAATCAGGCATTAATATAGTCGATTATTTTCTTGTCTTGGGGTTTAATATCTTTATACTAAAAATGATAACAAATAATGATTTTTAATTGAATAGTTTTTAATATATTTTCTGATACTAGGCCATCCTAATGAGCAGATGTCCATACTTGTATGTCGGCATTGCCATCATATTTCTTTGTTTCTTCCGCTCC
>CAYZLU010000066.1:0-9315 GCA_964479285.1 uncultured Planctomycetales bacterium
GCTTCCGCCAAAAGCATCCGGTCCTTGAATTTTCCATCCACGTGGCGTCTCAATTTCTTTAAAAATTCATGGGTTTCTGGAAGGTTCTCACATGAGGTCCCCTCTCTCTTATAGAGATAGGGAACAGCATCAAGACGAAGCCCATCAACTCCCATCTGCAGCCAGAAATCGACCACCCGGAACATCGCCGTTTGGACTTCGGGATTATCATAATTAAGGTCCGGCTGGTGGGAATAAAACCGGTGCCAGTAGTATGCCTTGGCAAGCGGGTCCCAAGCCCAATTGGAGGCCTCAAAATCTTTAAAAATAATACGGGCATCGCTAAATTTAGTCGGGGTGTCAGACCAAACATAAAAATCTCGCCAATTGCTCGCCCGCGGGGATCGACGGGCACGTTGAAACCACGCATGGGCATCAGAGGTGTGGTTTAAAACCAGTTCCGTGATCACTTTAAGCCCTCGTTGATGGGCTTTCTTCAAAAAAAAATTAAAATCCGTGAGCGTACCATAATCAGGATGGACATCCATATAATCAGCAATGTCATAACCATCGTCCTTCAATGGTGAAGGATAAAATGGAAGTAACCATAACACGGTCACTCCCAAATTTTGCAGATAATCTAATTTTCCAGACAACCCGCGAAAGTCCCCGATGCCGTCAGCTTCTCCGCTGTCAGAAAAAGCACGGACATGGACCTCATAAAAAATAGCATCTTTATACCAAGAGTAATTTTGAGCTGGTTCCATAATGTATTTATTGGGCCAATCTCATTGGCCTTCCGTGTTCTGTACGTCTTTGCCTTCTTTTCCTTCCTCTTTACCTTGTTGTCCCTGGACATTGGGATTTCCTTCGCTGATAAAACGGGAGACTTCCGCATTTTTAGGCCTCTTCTTAATGCCTCCTCTGCTGAATTTTCCCTTCGGTATATAAAACCCCCCTTCTTTCTTTTCCAATGGAGAATCAAAAGGGTTTACAGCCTGAGCATTGATCATATACTGGGCCAATTCTTTTAAATGGAAAATCATCGCCCTTTCTTCATTGAGAGTTTCAGTCAATAATTCCACAATCCTTGTATGGCCAAGATCTGCCGCATGCTCGCGCACCGTTTTGTATTTGGTGATTTCATATTCCTCCATTTGTTGTATCACATCAATAATGGCAGCATCACGATCTTGGCCTTTGCCTGTTTTCTGGATTACATCTTCAGCTTCCTTTATAAGGACTTTCATGGCATTGCATGTCCCCCCTTGGGTGCTTTGCCCGATATTACTAAGAATGTCCTGCAATCGATGGATGTGCCCGTTCGCTACCCCCATAAAATCTTCCAATGCAAGCCTTAATGACGACGATTGGCTCGCTTCGGTTATTTTAGGCAAAGCTTCAGTAAATTGGTTCTCGGCATTTAACAAAGTGACCAATTCTTCAATTAAAAGATCACTCAAAGAATTTATTCTTTTCATATATCCCCTCCTTTTTCGACCTTTGTAATAGAGATCGCTATATTATTGTTATGGTTTGTTTGGTACTCAACCTGGACCTTGTCACCTGCCTTAAGATCCGTCGTTTTTTGTATATTGTCATATACAGTATTTGGGTCAATTATTACCCGGACTTCATTGCTGTTAAGACCGTCTTGGATCTTAATAGAATCAACTTTCACTTCTTTGACAACCCCTGCTATTATGTTCTTGATGTCCAATGCCTCAATCCGATCACTCACCATAATAAAAGCTGATATGACCGTAAATAGCGTGAACAATTGATTTATTTTCATAATCTTCCCTCATGCCGGTGGGAAAATGACCTTATATCCATCCAATACCCGTTGGTAATAGACCCCTTTACACTCGTAATAAACCACACCATCGATAAACATGTATTGGTAGCCCTGAGGGATAGTGTAAACAACACCTCCCACAGGAGGAGGTACGACCATATATTTTTGGTCCCGCATGATCCGTTGATAAAAAATTCCATTGCAATAATAGAAGTTCTCATCACTTACATTGATAGTAATAAACCCCTGCGGAAGAATATCTATGGGTTGGCCAAGCATGTATGGATATGGTGAATATTTAGGATAAGAAAGTTCAATCGAATCCTGTACGTAAAAAGCATGGGCCTGTTTTGGCCCACTTATCAACCAGGTGAAACTAAAAACCAACAAAAATATCATGTTTTTCATGGAGACCTCCGTCTATACCTTTTTCTCGTTTGTACACTAACAAAGGACAGATGAAAATAAGATGAACCCAGGATTAATTTCTACCTTGGGTTTTAGGCCCTTGACTCGCTCCTTGTATTTCAATAAGATGTTGCTGATGAAATGGATCAATACACCTAAACTCAGTAAAGAAGCATGGGTCTTTATTTTTCTGGCAATCACCAGTGCCGCAGTCCTTTTTAATTGCGTCGATCTGGTCCCTCGGGTAGATAATAATTTCTTCTTTTCGAATGCAGACCCGCAATTTAAGGACGAAATCTCAATTTCCCGTTTGTTTAAAAGAAAAGATTCTTTGTTGATCATCAATGCTGCGGGCACCATTAGATCAAGAAAGTATCTGCAAAAAGTCAATGATCTCAGTGAGTCTCTTCTGCATTTAGAAGGCATCGTCGGGGTCAAAAGTATAGCGCGCGGACCCAGCAGTCTGGAAGATGCCTTGAAAGGCCCCTTATGGAACCGTCTTTTAATTTCCAAGGATGGGAAATCCACTAACATCATTGTTTTTCTTAATGATTCTTTGTCTCAAACCGTCATTCCTAAAATCGAAAAACTGACCCTCGAATTTTCTCAGAATGATTTTCATTTAATCATGTCCGGTCCCCCTTATATCGTGGAATTGATCAGCCGGCACCTTCTTAAAGACATCAGGGTCTTTAGTCTTTTGGTCCTGGTGATATTTGCAATAATTATCCTGTTCATTTTCCGTTCCACCGGGATCCTTTGGGGATCCGTAATTAGTTGCATCAGTGCTTCAATGTGGACATTAATGATTGCCCATATGCTGGGGATCAAAATCGGACTTCTAACGGCCAATTTGGCAACGATTGTATTTGTTTTGACCATGTCCCATATCATTTTTTTGACTTACAACTGGAAATATGTATGTTCCCAAAATGGGACTGCCCCTCCCGTTGAAAAGGCCATCCATCTGACTTTCTCTCCTTCTTTTTGGAGCATGATGACGACCCTGCTTGGGTTCATGAGCCTTCTTTCTGTCCCCGCGCAGCCTTTAAGGGAATTGGGGGCCTCTGGTGTGGCTGGTGCCCTGGTAGCTATCACTGTTTCCTACGGGGTTTATCCTACTTTTCTTCGTTTGGTCGAACCATCACTCTCAAAAAATAACATGCTTGACCGTTATCAAGAAAAAATGGGTAATTTTCTCGAAAAAAGAAAACAGCAGGCCGTCATAGGTATTTTTATCCTGTTTTTTGTCGCCATGCCTGGAATATGGAAGGCCAATACGGACCCCAGCCTGATCTCTTTTTTCACTAAAAACAGCAAACTTGAACGGGGGTTGACCTACATTGACCATCACGGGGGAAGCAGCCCTTTGATCCTGGTGGTTAAAACAGCAACGGGTGAGAAACTCGATACAGAACGGTCTTATAAAAAACTTTGGGATTTACAACACTCCCTGGAACGATATAGAGAAGTTGGAAGTGTTGTTTCTTTGCCTGTAATGATGGCTGAAGCCAAACGAAACTTCCTGGCATCCTTGGTTTCCTGGGAAGGACTCTTGAACATTCTCCGTCAACCTCAGTTCGATGGGATCGCCAAAAGTTTCATTACTGATGACCATCGGGAGGGACTTTTTTTATTGAGAATGAATGAATCCAACCGGAAAACCTCGCGTCTCGAGGTGATCGAAAGGATCAAAAGGACCATTTACGCCCATGGTTTTGTCGATGTGCTTGTCGGAGGTATTTATAGTTTACAGGGACATTTGGCCAAACTTGTGGCTTCCAGCATTATCTTCGGACTCGGGCAATTGATCCTCATTTTTGCTTTTATCGCTTGGGTGATTTCAAAATCCATGCGGATCACGTTTGCAATCCTCCTGAGCATTTGTGTCATTCCAGTCATCGTCCTTGGGATGGTGGGGTGGTTGCATATTCCCCTTGATATTATATCCGCACCGGCATGCAACATAGCCCTAGGCTTGGGCATTGATTCCATGATCCATATGGTCAGAGCCTTTAGACAACAAAAAATTAAAAATATCGAAGATATTGAGGCTTGGGCGAATGTCAGGCACCGTTTTTGGCAACCTGTGCTGACCTTCACGCTAGTAATGGTCTTGGGTTTCGGTATTTTTAGCTTTTCTGAATTCCCTTCTACCCAACGCTTTGGGATGGCCGTTGTATTCGGTGCTCTCATCGCGTCTATGACTGCTCTATTTGTCATGCCTTTGACAGCCCAACTTTATTCTTCCTCTTCCCAGGTATCTGCCAAATCTTTCGGGGTCTTGCCTACTAAAAAATCATCCTCCTGAGTTTCTTGATACAACCAATCCCATATTTTTGTTTGACTACGGTGATCTGTCATCGGTGTTTTGTTTTTCATAATCCCTCCTGTCGTCATCAAAGGCCTTATGACTGTTTATTTTGTCTTTAAGATAACAAAAGGGAAATGAAAGAAAGATGAAAAGAAAATTAGAATTGGCGGATCATTAATTTTGCGGGGATTTAAAGAAATCACTCAGGCTGGTAGATGAAGCTGCATCACGAAGTAATGGTGCCGCCCCAAAAATCTCCTGCAATGTACGCAGCAAAGAACCGTGCGTATAATGGATCGAATTAGAATAATCGCGTTTGGACAAGGGGGACAATACAATCATTCCTATCGGACCATCTATCGTTTTTCCATCTACGTTCTTGCCTTCACCTTCATCCCAGGTAATGAAAAGGGCCCCTCCATTCTTATAGGCCTGGGAACCTAGAATCTGTGGGACGATATTCTTTAACCAATTGTCTGCTGTCTTTTCTCTGCTGACCGTAGTCGAACAAGTATCATGCATGTCATTGCAAAGATTGGGCGTAATAAAATTGTATCTTGCCGTTGTATTATTTCTTAAATCTTTTGTCAGTTCCATAAACGGCCGCATATGGGCGATACAGTACGCTGAATCCTGGCTGTTATTGTTAGTCACATCTTGGAAAAAGATAAATGGATTGTGCTTGGGGGCATATTTACCGATATATGCAATTGGACAATCTGTCCCTGAAATGTCTTCCTGGTATGATCTCCAAGAAATATTCATCTTGTTTAAATAGGTGACCAAATGATTTTTTGAACTGATGCTGTTAGATGCTGAAGGGGGCATGTCCGTGGCCACGCCAAGATTATCTCCAGCTTCCATCCAGATATAATTTGGTTCACTTGGATGCAGCCCAGGTGGATTGTAATATTGCTTTGCATAACCTCCCATAGGAATAAGCGTATTGTATAGGTAAGGCATGTTTGAAGAGTTTATGTCTGACCAGTTTGCATTTTCTTCGACGATAACAAACACTGTTTTGATGGCGGGGATGGTCGATGGAACTTCACCTGACTGGGCGGATGTCAGGACACCAAACATAAAAAACATCAAAATGATCCTTCTCACATTATTATTCTACTTTAAAAAAGAATCAACAGCAATTTCTTAATGCGAATGATCAACCGGCAATGTCACTTTTCTTATAATCAAAACCACCATGGTTTTCAAATTCTTCAATCAAGACTTTTTGGGTGGTTATCAGGCTGATCGGCTTGGGGATGTATTTTACATCGCATTTCTCAAATTTGGACGTACGCACATCTTCATTCCATTTGCTTATGATAAAGATGATCATTTCATTGATGCGTTGAAGGTTCTTGATATGGTCAATGACTTGCTCTCCATCAGCTCCTGGCATGATCATATCTTGAAAAAGAACGTCCACCCTTTGCTGGTCTAAGACCTCGATCGCTTCCATGGCGTTGTTTCTTACCAAGACATCCGCATTGAACCTCTGCGACAAAAATTCAGCAAATGTGTCGGTGAATTTTTTTTCATCATCAACAATCAAAACCGTTGGTTTTATCATGTCCCTACTCCTTCGGTTAAGTATCCCACTTTTTTATCGTACCCATTTAACTTTAAAATTGAGGTCACCTGCCTGCCCTTTTTGCCCGTGCTGGTTTTTTGGATAAAAACCAGGACATTGACCGCTTCAACGATTGTCTCAGGCACGGGGGCCACGCCCGCCTCCATAATTAGTTGTTCTAATCTTAATAAACCACTTGAGGCGGAATTGGCATGGATGGTGCTGACACCTCCGGGATGTCCGGTATTCCAGGCCTTGATCAAAGAATGGGCCTCTTTACCGCGCACTTCACCGATGATTATCCTGTCAGGCCTGATACGCATGGAATCAAAGATCAAGTCATTCATCGTTTTTACAGGCGACGCCCTCATGGTCACAGAATCTTTCACATTGCATTTAAGCTCCTGGGTGTCTTCAATGATGATCACCCTATCCTGCGGATGCGTTTGGGCGATGCAATCCAGGATCGCATTACAAAAGGTGGTTTTGCCCGATTGTGTCCCACCTATGACCATGATGGACATTCTTTGTTTGATTGATTCCTCAATTATCTTCTCCTGTTGCCTGGTGATGATCTCATCTTTAACGTAGTCTTGCAATGGTATGACCTGCCCTGCCCGTTTCCTGATTGCGAAGGCAGGATATGTCACCACCGGGGGGATAAAGGCCTGGAACCGGAATAACTTAAACTCTTCGTCGATCTCGACCCACAATTCCCCCGCGAAGGTTGGGTTCTTGTGAGTGACTATTTCATCCGAGACACTCGCCACCGTGTTGATCAAATTCTTGGCTGCGTCCCTGCCCATCAATCCATATTCACGTTTTCCTTTATATCCATCGATCCACAAAATACCATCAGGATTAAGTAAAATCTCATATATCTCATCATCTAAGAGCGCTGATAAAATGAGGGGGCCCAAATCCTGTTTTAATTTATTTTGTGTACGAAAGTGTTCCCTGAGCATCTTCTATGTTCTCCAAGACCATGTCTTTCATGACAATGATTTTGAATTTATACCCCGGATCAATGATCACTGTCGGCTGGACATCCATATTTTTCTGTAACGATTGACTACTGACATCTGCCAGCTTTTGCCCTACACTGGCCGCGACGGTCTCCCTGGGATCGGTTGATTGTTCTGCTTGTTTATTTAAAATATCATATCCAGCCCCCATTAAACTCAGCAAGACCGCGTTACCATAAATCCTTAAATAATGATTATTGACCTTGTCTTGAAATCCTGTAAAACCAGAGATATCTGCCCCCTGCATTTTCTCCAAATCGATGCTGGAGCCATCCGGAAATATGATCCTGTTCCACACCACCTGTACACGGTTTTGGCCAAAGGTCAAATTGCTGTTATATTCTCCAACTAATTTGGCGCCTTGAGGGATAAGAAGATAGTTGCCTGTCACTGTATCATAAACATTATCGGTAACTTGGGCATTTACGTTCCCTGGTAAATCAGAATTGATCCCTGTTATTAAGGCCGCGGGAATATAGCTCCCTGCTTTGACCTCATAAACTGAACGGGGTCTCTTTTTGGTATTTTCCAAATAATTATCATCCGCATCCCCCTTTTTCAAGAATGCCTGCTTCCCATCCTGGTTATTTATATTTGCGACCAGTTGGCCCATCAACGCTGGGAGTGCTGGAAGCTTGGCACCAGTGACTGATTTGACCATGTTCATTATTTCATCTAAACCTCCTGATAAATCTTCCTTGCCGGATTGTTTACCTTTAGAAACCATTTGAGTTCCTGGAGGGGACGGGATGTCTATGTTTAGCGGTGATTTGATGGCCTCCAATTCCAACTTTTTTTCCTCAATCCTGTTTTTGTCCTCGATCCTCTTGATTTCCAACTGGGTTGAATACTCATCTTCTATTTCCTGTTTCTTTAATTCTGCATCCTGGTTTGAAATGAGCTTGGTCTCAAACTCTTGGGCTGTTGGTTTGTGAAGGGCAAATCCATCAAGGTTTATCTTTATATTCTTGAATTTTTCATCATTAAACCAACTGGCTTCCACGGCCTTTGGAGAAATATCGATGGACTGCCGGGGTTTACTTTGCGCCATATCCATTTTCTGGCCTCTTTGGGTCTTGTACATCAATAAACCCATTACCAGGAAAAGAATTACGGTCCCAATTAAAAATGGAAGCCTGTTCGTCTGTACGATTTTTTGAGGTGATTGATTGAACATCTATACCCTAGTTATTCTTACCATTTGCCTGTATTTGTCCGTTCCTAAAACCAAGACTCCCCTATCGAAAATGGTGTCCACCACATAATAAGGCTTAAAATAGCGATAATTGACCACTTCTGTTTGATTACTACGGTCAAGGGCCATAAAAATCGGTAACTGGGAACGGTCAACATGGTCCGGCATCCTGATAAACACTTTATTGCCATCTTCAAAAACACTTCTGGGATACCAGCCAAGCCTTTGGTCACCCCTGATCCGGTAATCATATTTGATGTTTTCAATGTTTATTTTCGGCTGTTTGCTGTTATTGTCTTCAATTTTGTCCGGCGGCAGCCCCACATTGATGGCATCTGCCTTGTCTTGAGGATAATAAAAACCGATGCGTGGCATGTAGTCGCCTGATTCTACCGATTGAATGGTGATGTCATAATCACGTCTGTCAGTAATAATGGATAAGCTGGTTTGTAAACCGCCCATAAACGGTTTGATTAAGACGACCGGCGTATAAGACGAGGCGTCCCCTATATAATTCGGTAAAATATTCCATCGGGTCGTGTCTCCCGCTGCAGCGCTCATTATTTTTTCCCCTTCTTGCAAAACTATTTTGCTGTACATCATCTTTTTAGCGGTCAAATTGACTTCAGCCAATCCATACGGGAACAATATCGTCCCATCCGGCCTTGTGACCACCTCTGCCCGACCATTATTGATGTAATTGTCCGTCTGTTTATCTATTTCCATTTTGTTTGTCAGCACCTGCAGTCTTTTCTTGGCAGACAAACTAATATCTTCAAAACCTATACCGTCACGGTCCCCAGGTTTCGACTGGCCCTCTTGGTCAAAAGGCCCAATTCTTTCGACTTCGTAAGGTTTTGTCTCATTGGCTGGTATCAGGATCAAAGGCTGGTCGTTTCTCATGTCAGTATTGCCAGGATCACTGGCGCAACCGCTCATTAACAAACTTATAAGTATTAATGGAATAATCAGATTTCTCATATTGATCTCCCTGAATTGGACACCCGACTAAAGCATTAGGGG
>CAYZLU010000067.1:0-9299 GCA_964479285.1 uncultured Planctomycetales bacterium
GAAACCAAAAACATAATCATCATCACCAATGTGATGGTAACGAAAAATCGAGACCAACTGGTCCTCTCGCCCGGCCCTCAGATGCACCGGGGCCCTAATGACACCCGTCGCAAAAACATCTGCAATATCCTTTTCAAAAGCTATAATTTCGTCTTTGGTGACCATACCCTTTAATCCGTTCGGTTCTTTGAAAACCATTCCAATATTCCCTGTTCCTTCTTATGCCGAGCTTTCTTTAGGGCGCTCGGTTATCCGAGAACCATTTCATAGTATGGCTTATGCCCTCTTCCAACGATATCTTCGGTTCCCATCCTAATTCTTTGCGGGCCAGGGAGATGTCCGGGCGTCGTTGTTTAGGATCATCCTGGGGCAAAGGTCTATAAATAATTTTAGCGTTGGGATTATACTTCTTTCTAATGAGTTGGGCAAACTCTAAAATCGTAAATTCCCTGGGGTTACCAATGTTCACCGGCCCTGAAATTTTAGACAAAAGCAGTTTGGTGATGCCATCCACCAAATCATCAACGTAACAAAAGGAACGTGTTTGCATGCCTTTGCCATACACGGTCAAGGGTTGGTCATTTAGGATCTGGTCAATAAAATTAGGCACCACCCGTCCATCCTTGATCTGCATGCGAGGGCCATAGGTATTGAAAATCCTGACGATTTTCACGTCCATCTTATATACGCGTTTATAGGCAAAGACGGCCGCTTCGGCGTAGCGTTTGGCTTCATCGTAAATACTGCGCGGCCCGTTGGGATTGACATTGCCCCAATAATCCTCTGTTTGAGGATGGACCAACGGGTCCCCATAAACTTCTGATGTAGATGCCATTAAAAAAACGGCCTTTTTGACACGGGCAATTTCCAGCAAATGATGCGTACCGTAGCTGCCGACCAGCATGGTGGCAATGGGATGGTTCATGTAGTCCACCGGGGAAGCCGGAGAAGCAAAATGCATCACGTAGTTTATGCCACCGGCAACTTTAAACGGTTTGGAAACGTCCTGTTTAATAAATTTAAAGTCTTTATTTGCCTTCAAATGCGCCAGATTACTCAATGAACCTGTGATCAAATTGTCCACCGCGATCACCTTGAAACCATGGCCAATAAACCAGTCACACAAATGGCTCCCCAAAAAACCAGCCCCGCCGGAGATTAAAACTATTTTCTTAGACATTCTAAGACCTTTCTAGTTAAATTATTACAAAGACTTCCCCCTGCCTGTGCCAAAATATTCAAATCCGATTTCCCGCAAATGTGCAGCGTCTAAAAAATTACGGCCATCAAAGATCACAGTCTGGCGCATGGCATCGCGGATTTGGACAAAATCAATGTCTCTAAATTCCGGCCACTCAGTCAAAAGTAAAAGGCAGTCACAACCTTCAGCGACCGAATAGGCGCTATTGCAAAAAGTAACGCCGCGAAGGGACTTTTTGGCGTTCTCGACGGCTTTAGGGTCAAAGACCCTGATCTTGGCGCCCTCGGCTTGCAAGAGTTGGATGATCTCCAGGGAGGCGGCATTGCGGATATCATCGGTGTTTGGTTTGAAAGCCAGGCCCCATACGCCGATGGTCTTGTCCTTGATGTTCCACAATTTCTCCTCGACCAAACGTACGAACCAATGGCGCTGATCGTCATTGATGCGCCGCACTTCTTTTAACAGGGAAAATTCATAGCCGCTGCGTTCACTCAACCGGATAAATGCGTCCACATCCTTGGGGAAACAGCTCCCTCCGTACCCGACACCCGCGTCTAAAAACTGGCGGCCGATACGCTTGTCTAATCCCATGCCTTCAGCCACTTTAAGGACATCCGCGCCCACCCGGTCGCAAATCTGGGCCACCGCATTGATGAAAGAAATTTTAGTGGCCAAAAATGAGTTGGAGGCATGTTTGATCATCTCGGCGGAAGCAATATTGGTCACCAGGATCTTTGGCTTAAGCGGCTTATAAATTTCCTTTAAAAGCTGCTCGGCCTTTTTGGATTCGACACCGATAACGATACGGTCAGGGTTCATAAAATCATGCACCGCGCTGCCTTCTTTTAAAAACTCGGGATTGGAGGCAACATCAAAATCAAGCAGGATTTTATTTCCTTTTTTATATTTTGAGGCCAGGTTTAAATGGATGGTGCGCCTGATCTTCTTTCCCGTCTCAGCAGGGACGGTTGATTTTTCAACGATAAGTTTATAGGAGTCCATGTGCTGGGCGATTTGGCGCGCCACATTTTCCACATAGGTCAGGTCCGCGTCCCCATTGAGCTTAGGGGGTGTTGGAACAGCCAGGAATATCACCTGGGATTTTCGGGTCGCCTCACCAATGGAGCCTGTGAATTACAGCCTCTTTTTTTGGACGTTGGCTTTCATCAACTCAAACAGGCCAGGCTCGTAAATGGGAATGCGCCCTTTTTTTAACGTTTTGATTTTATCCAGGTTGTTGTCAACACAAATCACCTGGTGCCCGATGTCTGCCAGACAGACTCCTGACACCAAACCCACATAGCCTGAACCGATGATGGCAATCTTCATTTTTCACCCCTATTTATGCTATTACATATTTAAAATATGGCCAATCTTTTAATTTTGTGCGCCCGGCTTGGATGGTTGGAAAGACGTGCTGAGCAAATTCAATTTCATGTTCGGCAACGCCTTTAAACGGAAAAGGACATAAAACGTCGATCCATGCCCCTGCTGTTGATCGAAAGACATATCCATTTCCCATTCATGCAAATCACGCGTAATGACATATTCATTTTCCCTGGCACTGGGAGCGTTACCATCTGTCGCATAGGTGACCGGAAAGGAGTTATATATCTTAAACTTCCACTTGGGATTGATCGTGTAATCCAGCTCAGTAGTGACCTGTTCGCCCGCACGATGGGCATAACGACTGCCAATGGAAAAAGACCATCCTTTACCCTTGAATTCGGCGTCAAAATTCGCGGAATTAAAATGGTCAGCATGGAAATCATATTCATCGTCGTTGTGAAAAGTCAGCCAGTCCGTGGGATCAAAATCGATCTGGGCATCATATGGATTAAAACCCCTGTGCCCGGTCGTCCCCTTGAGGCCATAATTAGTCGAGACCAAGGCCCTCACCAAATCCACAACTTCGCCGTTGCGTTTGGTCTGCAGCTGATTTTCCAGGCCGAATGCAAATTGATGGATCCTGTACAAATTATCGATGGCAGGATCAAATTGATTGAGATTAGACGACGGGAAGGTGGGCCTGGCCTGGTACAAGTACGTGACCGTTGGCGTTATGACATGGCGTAAACGGTTTATGTCTAACCCCGCGAAATCCGTGTGGTAGTCCCAGACCCTGTAAAACTTGCTGCTCATGTCCAAACTTCCCCGAAACATGCCGCGGATGATGTTACTTTGAGATATATTGGCGGTGCGGCTATAATACGTCTCTTCTCCGCCCAAATGCGGGTTAAACTGGATAAAACCGACCTTTAAAGGGTGTGAAATGTCGTCGTTGGAATCAAAACGCAGGGTCTTTTGGTTAAACGTCTTGGGATAATTCTGATGGCTCAGGTCTGAAAATGTGTCCGTGCTCTTGGCATAAAAACCGCTTTTACCGATTTGTTGGTTATCAAAGGTGTATTGGACCTCCGGTATGCGTTCAATGCCGCGGATAGGCCGGTTTTCACGGCTGGTATCGACATTGAAGGTCAATGTGCCGTGGGGCATGACATGTGTCAGCAAAAAATATGTGTCCAGATTGGTATTCTGGGCATTTTGTTGGTATTCCCGCGGAAAATATGTTTTTAAAAAACCATTATTGGCAACGTCATAATCATGGATCTTATAATACTGCATGACAGCATCTGTGTTTTTGTCGATTTGCCATCGATGGCGCCATATGATTCGGTAGCGCTCATGGTGCATCGTAGGCCCTCTTTTAACGCCGCTGCTGTTATATAGGTCCCATAAATGATGGCTGGCGATCTGGTTTTCATCTGTATAATAGGCACTCACGAGCCCGCTGCCGAAATTAGGAGTATCATATTTGACATCAAAACCCTCGCCAAAACCATCACGCTCACGCACATCCTCGTGCAAGGCCACTTTCACGCGGGGCCCTACCTGAAAACGCGCGGTGGTCAACAAAAACAAACCAAAATCTTTTTTCTCGCCAGGGACAAACGTCAAAAAAGGGCGGTTTTTCAGGTCCTGCACATAATAGGGCAAATACATCACCGGCATCTTGCCTAAATAAATCTTCATGCCATGGATAACGGCCCTATCATGCTGGTATATGTCCATGCGGTGGGCGCCTATGCGAAAATGCGGCTCATCCAGATCACAAGTGGTCATATAACCTTCATCCATGGTCATGTAATTTTGAGAAATTTTATCGATCTTTTGGCCCTTGATCTGATAAGGGTCAATATATACCCTTGCATCACGAAACTCTCCGGTGCCATCATTAAAATTATAGGTGAGCCCTTGGGCCATCACATTTTCCTGGGGCGTATCCAAATAGACATCGCCTTGGGCCACGACCTCCTGGATGCTGCGGTCCAATTGCAGTTGGTCACAGTACAACTGCTGGTCCTTGGCTTTGACCACCACATTGCCCTGGGCATGCGCTTTATTGTCCACTGAAGAAAAGCTGACCTGGTCCGCTTGCATGGTCACCGGTGAAGTTGTCTTCATGCCTTGTTTCTTAAACTGGCCTTTAAGGTCCGGCATCGGCATCTTTATGGCCAAGGCTTGGGGCGTCAAAAACAAAAAAAAGGCACTTGCCCAAAGGACAATCACGATCCATGCAATGTAAATACTACCTTTGCGCATTCGTCACCAATACATACGCACCGATGATGCCGGCATCATCTTTGAATTTAGCACGCCTGATTTTAAAAGCTGATCCCTGCAAACTCATGGCCCTTAAACGTATGGTATCTGTGATGGTTTTGAACAAAAACTTTTCATTATGGGAAATGCCGCCGCCAATAATGATCAGCCGGGGGTTTAACAAATTGACGACACCGACCAATCCATTACCGATATGTGTTGCCGCTGTTTTCCAAAAAAAGACGGCCTTTTTATCCCCTTTTTGGGCCAGGGCAAACATCGCTTCAGTGGTCATGCCCGGTGTATTCATGATGCGGGAAGCCAGGGCAAATAAGGGACGGTTCCCCACGTAGGTCTCAAAGCACCCAAAACCACCGCAGTTACATTTGGGGCCATGCTCATTGAGCGGCACATGCCCTAACTCACCTGCGGCATTGTCTTCCCCGCGGTAAAGCTGGCCGTTTAAAATCAAAGCAGCCCCGACCCCTGTGCCTAATGTCATGCAGATCAGGTTCTTGACCCCGCGGCCCGCACCGAATTTGGACTCTGCTAAAGTGATCATTTTTACATCATTGTCGACATAAACAGGGAGCTTGACCATTTTATGGAGGATGGATTTTAAATGGACACCCCGCCAGCCTGGGATATTCGGCAGGAAACGCACAATGCCTTTTTCATAATCAATGAGCCCCGGCAAACCGATACCCACGCCAGCGACCTGTTTCTTGGTCAAACCAGCGGTGATGATACTGGCCTCGATCTCACGGGCCAAGGCGGTTATCAATTTGATTCGGCTTGAAGCAAAAGGCTTTGTGGCAAAACTGTTTCGGACAATGACTTTTCCCGAAGGGCCCACGACCCCCAATTTAATATTGGTGCCGCCGACATCCACACCAACAACGTATTGCTTCAAAAGGCCCAATTGCTTCGGCTTCACAAAGTTGTGTCCTTACGAACCCTATTTTTCAGGGTAGGGGATTTTTTGAGGAATATATCTAATTCTTAATATTTATATTTATTTTATCTTAAAAAGAGCGGGGCATCAATAGTTGAATTAAATGATTTTAATGTTGGTGACGCTGGCGTACAGAACAAGGCGAGGTTGCAAGACAAAATCAGGTGGGATTGACCGCACAACTATTTACTTTCTGTTTCAAATTCGATAGCGCCCAGCCATTGAGCAAACAAATTATAGCCCCATGCTAAAAATAACCCCGTCAAGAACCCCAATGCTGCATTGACAAGGGGGAAAACCAGAAGGGACCAGGGGCCCAAACTCCAAAAACCTTCATCTTCCTGGCCCGTCATTGATCCTATGGTCACAATGGTGCCTAATATGACCCCCACCACCGCGTGAAAGGCACATAGTATTTTAGCAACAGGCATAATAGAAACTCTTTTTAATTTCACCATATCATTCCAATTCTCCTTACCATCTTTTTTAAAAAACAGACAAGCTCTTAATTAAAATAGCTTTCCCCTAACATGTTCTTGAGCATATCGGGCGTGACCGTTACAATGCCGGAAACTTGGGGGTCAACAACCTTGATGATGTCCCCTGAAAGCATCGCATAATCATGAGATCCAATTTTATTTTGGTCATCTCCAGTGAAATTTAATTGCATGAGCTGGCTGTTCATATCAATACCCCCTCTATGAGGCAAGCCATGGGTGCCTTCTTGGGCCAACATCGCTTCGTTAGTATTATGAACAGCCATCGGATCAGCTATCGGTTCAATCGGAGACGCTCCAAATCTTCTATAAGAATCAGACCTTTCTTCTGGTGTGGAACCTCTCGGACCAGAATCAAGGATCCTCAAAGAAATCGGGGATGGTTCTTCGAATTTACTGATAACACGCTGCTGCTTCTTCTTTCTCAATTTCAAACGGCTGGTCCATAACAAACTTCCCACCCCGATTCCCAAAAAGGCGAATCCCCAATAAGGCCACCTCGATTTCACCAACCGCAAGATTTCTGAATCGGTGTCCTTAGGCGGAGGTGCACTGCCGGCAGAAACATTGCTGGGCGTGGTAGACAACATTTTATAAAAACCCATCAATTCAGTTGCCTGTTGGGAACTCAAAGGCCTGAATGCATGTCTTTTGGGGACAAAATTTGCAAAGGACCCTTTCGCTACAGCCCCATGACCCACCCCTACAGATACGCTGGCATTAGACGTTCTGCTTTGAGCTCGTGGTGATACTGCTGGTAATGGTCGCTGTCTTACCGCTGTTGTTTGCCTAGTATTTCCCTGAGTTCTTTTACTTGTCGCAGATGATGAAGGCAATCTATCGTGTCCCTTTTGCGATTGCTCCAAACGAAACTCCTGCCCGGTGGGGATATCAAACGTTTCGCCAGGATATATATAATTTGCATCGGGTATCCTTTCTTTAATAATTTGAGCTATCTTTTTTTCACTGCCATCAGGGCCCCAAAATGGTGTTGGAAGATGGTCTTCTCTCATAATCTTGCTAACAGTATCCTTCTCCTGCACTAAAACATGTATTGTTTTGCCATCAGGATCAGGTGTAAGTATTGCTGCTTTGACGGAAGGGGCCACCCCACCGATAGCAGCCATGATAAGAAAAGACATAAGCATACTGCGTACTTTTCCGGCTTTTTGTAAAAGCATAGCAGCATCACTAATTCCTTCTTTTTTATTTGAAACCGCTTGGATCGAATGCGGCCTGGAGACCGCGGCGTCTGTCATCGAAAAACCTTCTATACCCAGGACCAGAGGTAATGTGAGTGGTTTTATATCAGGCACCGCCATAGCATCATCTATCGTAGATCTGACCCTGTCGGAAAACTCATGCCCTGCCTCTTTACCATTCCGGTGATCTTCATCTTTTACGACGAGGATGGTCGTATAACGTGCGGGGGGAGCCTGGGTGACCGGATTAAAAGCATCATCAGGATGATCAAGATGATGATGGGAAATGTTGTAAGCCTCTTCAAGGGCTTCTTTATTGATACCAACAGGCGAACGGGTGGTATGCACAGAAATTCTTGGGAATGTCCAGGCCCTGTCCCAAATTTGATATTTATGGGGTTCAATGGCCAAATTAAAAATTCCTAAATTCAATCTCAATGAAAAACCGACTGAAAAAGTGGATGCTTTGGCGAACATCGCGTTGTACATCACTTTGTAAGCGAACAAGCGGCGAAACGGGTCAAAACTCCATGTATTAAAATCGTGGACAAATTGACTATCATCAGGACTTAACATCCTTCCACCGATGTTAATGTGAAAATGGGTGGCTTTAGGATTACGATAGTCCCCTGTGCCTAAGGTGGTGATCTCAGCCCCTCCCTGGCCCCATTTTCCCCAAACACCATTTCTAATACTCTTGGCCTGTTTTAACGTCGTCTCCACATCCTCTCGTAAAGACTGGTCCATAGGTATGCCAATAGTCACCTCCGTGCCTCTGCGGACACGATGGGCATTCTCGGCACCGAAGAGATCAGTGGGATCTCCGCTGCGCACGCTGATATCTTCTGATGGAGGGGCCTGGGCCCCTAATTTGCTGACATATTGGTCAACAATTTGATGGATTCCATCCAAATCCCCAATGACTTCCGGTGGGGGGCCTAACCTCGCCCAGCGCGGCCGCTTTGACCATGTACGGTAAACGAGGGTCGTCAACAAAAACGGCATGCCCAAAGCCAGCAAGAGGTCTGCCGCTTTTGCTATGGAATCTACCGTACCGTATAACGATAATCGATGGATCCCCAAAGATACTGCAATTCCAGGATGAACGCCCAAAAGCCCCGCTATTTTCTGAACAGGTGCCGTCCACCAAAAAATACCTCCCACAAAGGCACGGAATAAATAATTGACCCAGGGGGTTTCCAACAAATGTTTAGCCTTATATTCACCCCTGTTGACCAAGGCCTTGTTTTCAGGGGTCTCAACAGCATGCTGGTCCTCATCAAAACCTGTAATCCTGCGTGCGTCATCAATCATCTCTTGGGCCATAGATTCCAGCGTCGTAATGTCTTCATCAGAGGCCTGGAGACCCCATGGACGATGATTGGGGAATATTTCTTTGAGCCTCTTGATTAATTTAATGACAATCATGATTTCCTCCGCATACAACAGCAGAGCCGCCGTGGGGGCTGATTCAGCGGGATAATATTTATCGATAAAAAATGCCTTCCTCGAAAACGGGGACCTGTCATTGACTTCCTGCTCCACTGCTTTAAGAATCATTGAATCTTTTCGGGAAGTCGTTATATACGTTTTGCCATGTGTAATTTTAAACAAAATATCAGCAACGGGCACACTGGGAAATGTGGAACCGGACAAAGAATTGACAAAGGCAATGGTCCTTTTATTCACACCAAAATTAGTGGGCTTTCTCAAATATTGATTGGCGGAGACAACCTCAACCTGCAAATCAGGCATCGCGATCTTTAATAATTTCCCTAGTATTTTGCCTAACAAAAATGACTTTTCATAACCGGAGATAAAGGTGTCCACCGTGGCCGGAC
>CAYZLU010000068.1:0-9275 GCA_964479285.1 uncultured Planctomycetales bacterium
TCTAAAAAGGACGGCTATTTATGGGCTGTCCTATTCGGCGTGACCTTGTCTATCTACGCTTTATTCTGGCAAGGCTGGGGGCTATTATTTTTTATCGGCGTGATTTGCGCGCTGGGCGCGGCTGCTTACAATTTTTATGTCAAAAAAGACCCCCTCCATGCCCGTCAAAATTTATTATTTTTAGGGATATTTATAGGCGCCACCCTCTTGGTGGTAAGCATGTGCTTTTCCTTCCAGGATTTTTTCATCCTGTTTAAAGAAGGCTTCGGGGAGTTAAGAAAATTCACCCATCGGGGGCTTGACCTGTGGCCGAACCTTTTTATAACCGTCGGTGAATTAAAAAAACCTACCTTGGCAAGTTTTAGCACCTCAGCCGGCGGCGCGGTTTTTATGCTGCTGGCCCTCGGAGGCTGGTTCTATAGCCTACGCATGGCTTTAAAAAATTCCCGTCAAGCCCGCGCCATTGATACCCTCATCCTGTCCATTTTTCTTTTAGTGACAATGGTCCTTGGTTTTAACGGTGAACGGTTTATCCTTTTTGTTACCATTCCTTTAAGTGTTTTTGCGGCCGCGGCCAGCCACCGGTTTATTAGCTTAAAATCTGTAGGCCTTCCCCTGGCCGGACTTTTAGTTGCTTTGGTCCTTTTTAATGCCAACCGGGACATACGTACCGTGCTGACCCCTATTTTTAACTCTACCTGGGACGAAGCCCTGACTAAAATCAAGACTGATTCCCCTTCCGATAGCATCGTCAACACCTGGTGGGCCCCAGGGCATTTTATCAAAGGCATGGCCCACCGCCGTGTGCCTTTTGATGGGGCCTCCTTAGACCAAGGACCTGTGGGTTTTTGGATGGGCAACATGTTTTTAAGCCAAGATGAGGCCCAGGCACGGGGGATTTTACGCATGCTTAATTCCAGCGGCAATAAACCTGCAGAATTCCTGGTCAAATGCGGACTGAAGCTTTCTGATGCCACCACCTTGCTTTTGGCCATTGCTTCTGAAAATAAAAACCAGGCTGCACAGACCCTTAAAGGCATTATCAGTGATGGTCAAATCCATACTCTTCTGTCAATGACGCATGACATGCATCCGCACAGCTATGTTTTGGTCTATACCGAACTTGTCGATGATATTATTATGGTCGCCTTTGCCGGCCGCTGGAACACCAAGAAAATTGAAGAAATCAATGTCCATCCTGAAATACTCAAAGATGTCCCCAATCACAACACTCGTGATTTTGTGGATTTTTTATGGAATACCATGGGCGGCCCTCCCAAATACAGCGATGCTTTTGGCTTGCTTGGAGAAAGCAACCACCAATTGGTTTTTCGTGAGAATTTAACCATTGACCTGAACACCATGGACGCCCAAATCCAGTCTCCCCAATACGGCGAAGGCCATCCTTCAAGTGTTTTTTATCTTAAAGACGGCACAGTGATGGAACACATAAACCCTGAAGGGAATTTAAATTATTCAGTAGTGCTGTACCAGGAGGACGGCCAATATGTGGCCCGGCTCATGGACCATGCCCTGGCCAATTCCATGATCATGAAACTCTATTACTTCGATGGACAGGGCCTGCAATACTTTAAACCGCTCATCTTAAGCCATGACCTCACCGGCCGCACCCGTATTAAAGTCTTTGAAGTCCTCTATTAAGATCTAAATATGATCCTGGATTTCAATTTCTGTGCAGAGCTGCAAGAACTATCTGTTCCTCCATCTGTTCCCTGACAAGTCCAACTTACAGAATGGCCAGCTTCTGGAAATGCCACTGTAGAAGGATCTGGATTGCCCTGTGCGCATAAAGTATCGCTGCCGAAATTTGTCGTGCCATACGCATAAGTTGTATTAGCTGTCCCACATTGCCCATACACGCCAGAAATGATAGAGGGTGTTAAAGTGAAGTTCGCTGTTATAGTGGTATCGGCATTTAGGGTGATGGTGCAAGGACTGGTTATGCCGGTACATGTCGTCTGCGCCGGGGAACCAGTGACAGACCAACCGGAAAACGTTGATCCACCCGCAGCTGTCGCCATCAAAGTCACAGATGAATTAACTGACGAACTGCAGACGGTCTCATTGGCCCCGCAATTGATGAGAAGATTAGTAGGATCAGTGTAATACCCAGACACCATTCCCAGCCCAGAAATGGTTACCGTGAGATTAAACTGTGCCAACGCATCAAGTATTTGTACCCGTAATCCGTCCGCGACAGTACGTTTTTTGGCAGTACTCCAAAGTTGCCAGGTTGTACTGGTCATATCTCTTAGCATTGTGTCAGGAGCACTTGCCGCAGATGTCAGGGAGGAAGGAACCTGGACACCCGCATGTTGCAAGGTTTGAATCTTATCGCGGAGCATACGCAAATATTCATAATCTTCAACGCCTTCCCGTAACGCTTCTATATATTTAGCCGGAGTGGCTGAAGTTGCATCAATAAATAACGGTGAATAAGATCCAAAGATGGATGACGACGTGTATTCATTCCAGGAACTTGTTGATTCTGAGTCCGTAAACGCCCAGAACTCCGAACCCTGGGCGCCATATTTTGCGGCCAGCCATTCCTGGGCCAAGTAATAAGCATAAGGATCATAGGAACTTGTAGGTCCCAAAGTATTATAGAACCATAACTCATGCCCCTTGTTTTGTTGGTTAACATAAAAACCTTCATATTGTGAGGGTGTAGGTTGGCCTCTAGATATCCAGAAAGTAACTGATTGGCTTAGAATATTACTGACACCAAACAATGTGGGATCAGCAACCAGGGATGGGTTCGGCCATTCTGGGTCCTCAAAAACAGAGACTGTAGGTTCAAGGAATGGAGATTTAGCAAAGCCTTGGGGCCTAGCATGTATCGCGTTGGCATAAGTAATAACAATATTGTCCTGGTCAATTGATTGGGGCTCATCAACAAGGAGAAATCCTAATTGATCGGGATTAACACCCAATTGTTTCAATTGCTTGACCCACCATTGGATCCAGGCTGTGAAAGCAGTGGACCCAGCGGCAGTACTCCCCAAAGAGGGGTCCATATTAAAACCTTCAAATTTCGGTTGCGCATTTAAAAAAACGTAATAATTCCTTGCATTAGGCCAAGCGTCATGCCATGCCGAAAAAAATGAAGTGTCAGGAGTTTCTGTCATGTTTCCGTTGGAAATCGTAGCTCCCAGTACCTCCCATGTTGCCCAAGGTGTGTCGACAAAATACTTAGGAAGGAGATTCATGATGGCTTGGCGATTCTTGTCTGTGACACCGTTAAAATTCACGGCAGACTTGGCCGCGTAATCCCATCCACCAACGTGAAGTGTGGGCACGCTTGGAAAACTCAATGGATAAATTTTTAATTGCACCGGCACCGAAGCCACTTCGGCGTCGTTGACTGATAGCTGGACCACTCCATTATAAATGCCCGGGGAAACTTGTTTTGGATTAAAGGAAAGCCAAATCTGCTGGGTCAAGCCTGGGGGGATTGACACAGAATAGCCACCACTCAGCAAAGGAGGAACAGACAAAAGTGCCGCGGCCACGGGGTTTCCTTCTTCTGTATCTGTAAAAGGCACCTGGAAAACCGAAATATAGGAAGGGTCCGTACCGCCGGGAAGTCCGACAATCTTAATGTTGACAGCAGCTGAATTACTTCCTGCATTGCTCAAATTAAATGTTCCGGCGCGATATTCATTACTCATCATGGCCACATTCACTGACGCATTACCCGCGGACAGCAGGCCTATCGGAGATAAAGGTTCCCAGCGGTTAGCTGGTGACGCCACAATGCCATTGAAACCCTGGGCCTGGGCCCGCCAGATGGCCGCTTGCACTGCAAAAATCTGGCCATGAAGGCTTATATTGGCAGGAAGGTTTGGATCTGGATTACACTGAAAAGTTAAAGGATCATTCTCAGGAAAAACCGTCTTAAAACTACTGACATCAAAACAATCGGAGATTGAAGTCAGCGGAAGCTGCTGTTTGATCGTCTGAAGCGTGCTATTTAACGGCCCCGAAACACTTGACGGTAATTTTGAATTAGGATCATTCAACTCCGCGCTGACACTGGCCCAATCTTGGTTCAATCGATAATTCAAACGATTAAGAAAAAGATAATTATTTTGGTACCAAGTGCTTGACACATCCTTATCCATAATTACGGGGCCTGGCAAATCTTTAGTAAGCAAATCGCTGGTCCCCTGGTAAATTTCAATTTCATCGACAAATGTAAATGGTATACTGTATATTATCAATTGAACAAATTGGCCATGTGTCTTTAGTAAAGTAGTCTTGTACTTATAGGTGGGAGGGTTAGGTGGGGTGTTAGAGGTGCTCGGGGTAGAGGTGGTAACAGAACCCGATGGCGGAGTTGGCGTCGGTCCTCCATTTTCCTTCTTGTCCAAATCAACAAGGTCACCTGCATAATGCCATGTCAGTGGCTTATTATTAGTATCCAAATCATTACTCACCAACACAGCAATACCCCTGGGCAAGGTGACGCCCGCCATGCCTGCCGCGGTACTGAAAGACAAGCCTGAAATTGGCTGGTCAGAACCCAGATCAAAAGTGATGCAAACCGGATTTTTATTCATCCACCCCACAGTAGTCTTTTGGTCCCAAAAATATCCGCTCGTATATGTTCCATCTGTGAGCTTGCTGGGAGGATTATTATCATTAGTTTTTGTTGAATAGTTAGGTGCTGGCGACAATGTGTATTTCTGGCCCAAAGCGATATTAGTACCAGCCGGCTGTTGTACTACCACGGCCCCGGCATTAGAAACAGACATCGCAAACAAAATCAAAATAAAAATTCTTCTTTTCATATGTTTCCCTTAACTTAAGTATACACTATTTTAGGAGGCCTATGAGGGCTGCGGGGATATCTACATGCCTGTTAAGCAACTGGCATAACACCTTTTTATAGTGTACACTTGCATTAGGTAGTAAAAAGATAGTTTTTGAACGAAAAAGGCAAACCTGTCGTAAGGCAGGGGCGCAAAGCTAAAGGGTCCAAAGTAGGAATAGGACAGCCTGGCCGCCGAAACAAAGAAATTAGTGACGACCAGAACCTATTCCGGAGAAGTTATCAGGAATAGGTTTTTATATTTATTGGAGTAAATACATGTTAAACCTCCGGCATAAATTACTTTTAGCATTATCCACGCTCATCTTCATTATCGCCACAGGCTACCCTAATATTAAAGGAGATGCCCAGACATCTACGCCATCTTCACCCAAAAACCTGATAGCCACCGCTGTCAGCGATACTGAAATCAACTTGATCTGGGATCGTACCGAATCAACGACCACCTCTTTGGACGAAACATCCATTACGGTATGGCGATCATCCGCAGGCAGCGCTTATACACCACTGATTGTTTTGCCCGCAGGTTCGAATATTTATACGGACACCTCCTGCTATGCTGCTACCACCTATAGTTATCAAGTGACAGCGGTTAACAGCTCGGGTAGTTCCGCTGCCAGCAACACGGTATCAGCGACAACGATGGCAAGCATGTCTTCACTGCCAGTCGCAACAAATCTATCTGCCACGGTTGCTTCGCCCTTCACGATCAATTTATCATGGACAGACCCTATAGGAAATTCCAATAACTGGCTGGTGGAAAGGTCTAATAATGGCGGAGCTTATACGGTTATTACAGTCGTTGGAGGAGCAGATACTGCGGGCAGCACAATTGGCTACATCGATACACCTCTCTCTCCTAATACAACGTACTCTTACCGGGTCCGTGACAGCGGCGGCAGCGGCTATAATGATTATACCATTGCTGTAAGCGCAACGACCCAGGCACGGCCGGCTGGTGCGCCGGTTGAAGCAACAAATCTCACCGCAACAGTCAATAGCGCCACCAGCACGACACTGAATTGGACAGATACCAATAACAGTACGTCTTCGTACCTGGTTGAAACAGCTCCGATTACGTGGTCAACACAAACCTGGACTCAAATCGCCAAGACTACAGTTGGCGCCACGAGTTATGCCATGGCCACGACCGCCCAGACTTTTTATTATGTACGCATCCGTGCCTCCAATGCTGCTGGTACATCCGGCTATACCTCGATTGTGAAGATACGTACGGCCAGCCAGGGTACCGGATCACCTAAAATTTATAATATCGGCCCAGGACAAACCTATACCAGCCTGGGAGCTTTGACCTGGGCGAACTTAGGGCCTGGAGATACGGTCAATATTTATCCAAATAAAGATACTAATGGTAATATCATTCCTTATTATGAAAAACCGTTGATCAATGAGCGCGGAACCGCGGCAGCGCCGATTACTATCACCGGGATACCTGACCCGGCTACAGGCACCTTGCCGATTATCGATGGTACCAATGCCGTCACTAACAAACAATGGTCAGTCTCTTATCTTCCCCTGGAAGATTATTCTCTGATCTTAATCGGCAGCGGATCTTCCAGTTTCTGGAGCCCGGGATATTTTACGCTCAGTAATCTTGAAATCCGTAATGCTTATGATTGCGATAACGACACATCTGCTGCCTGTGCTACCAAACCGACCTATACCGCTGGTGACGGCTCTGTTCGCCCGTATATCGAACCAGATGGTATTTATATCACCGATGGCGACCATATTACCCTCAAAGGTTTGATCATCCATGACACCAATGAAGGTGTTTTCGGCGCGGGCCAGGGTGATCCGCGCAATCTTGAAGAGATCACACTTGATTCCAATTATATCTATAACAACGGTACCCTTGGTAATTACCTGACACACGCCAGCTACTTAGAAGGTGTTAATACTCTTTATCAGTTTAATAAATATGGAGTGGGACGCATTGGGGCAGGCGATGAAGGAGATCTCAAAGACCGCGGTGCTGGAACAATCGTGCGTTATAACTATTTCCAGGGCGGCGGCCATCTTATTGACCTTGTGGAATCAGAGAATTATTTCAGTACTGTTGCTGCCATCCCCTCCTATCACCAGACCTATGTGTACGGCAATGTGTTTTATAACGACCTTAATGGTTCAGGCACACCGATTTATTACGGCGGCGACCAGGGTGTCAGCTCAGCCATGCGCAAAGGTGTTCTTCACTTTTACAACAATACCTTTATCAATTACCAGGACCTGATAGCCCCCTACTATAGCATCACTATTTTTGACCTGGCCAGCAGTGGTGAAAGCCTGGATGCCAGGAATAATATCCTGTATTTTCAACCTGTCTTGACCCAGACCATCCCAACCATGACCCTGGTTGGCGAAGGCGGCACCTATTTTGGCCGCAATTGGATCACCAATAATTATCAAATGGTGACAGCCAACACGCCATATTATACCTATGTCGGTCAAAATAACGGTACAGCCAATTTTATCACCAATACCCAAAATAATCCTGGTTTCGCCTCTTTTAGCAGTTTTAATTTTAATCTATTGAGCACATCCCCTGTGATCAATCAGGGAGTGGCACTTTCCGCGGATGATCTGCCGCCGCTGGCTGAATATGTGGACCCCACATCTGGCGCCCAACCGGTTTGCCTGAGTGCGGCACCTGATATAGGGGCTTATCAGTACTCCACAGCGATAAATTGCTCCACCGGGACCAGCATCACTCCAGCTCCTGCACCTGCGCCCACACCGACACCAACGGTGACCCTGGCAACTGATAATAATGCGTACACTGCACTCGCAAGTATTGTGCTCACAGCCACAGCATCCGAAGTAAATGGGACAATCAAACAAGTTGTCTTTAATAGCGGCAGTTGCGCTAATAATATTTGCGGCACAGTGACCATCAGCCCCTACACCATTACCATGAATAAAATTCCTGTCGGCACCTATACCTTTACCGCCACCGCGACCGATGCGAACAATGTCTCAGCAGCTTCTTTACCGGTCACAGTCACGGTCAACGCGGCGACGTCAACACCAGTTATCACTACACAACCCTCAAATCAAACAGTCACTGCAGGTGTAGCTGCTACCTTTAGTGTTGTGGCCTCCGGTATCGCACCTTTGAGCTATCAATGGGACTTGAATGGTAATCCTATTACAGGAGCGACCAGCACTTCCTATACAACTCCGGCAACAGCAGTTTCAAATAATGGAGATAGTTATACAGTCGTCGTGAGCAATGCTTCAGGTTCTGTCACCAGCAGCCCAGCTGTCTTGACAGTCAATGCGGCAATAACCCCTTTACCGGGCGGGCAAAGCATATCGGTCACAGGTTTTTCAGCTCCCTCTGGCGGCGGAATAGCACCAAATCTCACCACCGTGGGAACCGCTGACTGGATGCAATGGGGAAGCCTCACGGCCGCAAACGAAAAATCCGGCGGCAATGGACAAATCAGCGCCTATTCTGTCATTGGCAATGGGACGCCGATCGTATATCAGTATGGCATGTCCACTTCCTGGTCAAATGGAACACCCACGGCCAGTGGTACTACTAGTAATGAGATAGCTATTTATCCCCCTGCCAACACCACTCAAGGATTTAGTTTCAGCGTCCCGGCAGACACCACTGTCCGGACACTGTATTTCTATGGCGCTGTCAGTGGTACCGGTACTCTGACCGCTACTTTCAGCAACAGTACCATTGCCGCGTATACTGATTCTTCCTACTCTAATGGAGATGTTGAGTATGTGATCACCTACAGCGCCAGCGGCCCGGGACAGTCGCTTAAAATAAACTGGACCGCCACGGGTGCTGCGGGCCAATGGTACAGGGTAGATCTCAGCGCGGCGGCGCTTACCGGTGAAACGGTCAATACCTCTCCTGGAGCACCTTCTATCACGACACAGCCAGTGGGCCAAACAGTCACTGCTCCAGCTACGGCCTTCTTTAGCGTGGCAGCTTCAGGCACCGCTCCTTTGAGCTATCAATGGAATAAAAACGCTGTACCTATCGCTGGGGCCACCAGTGCTTCTTATACAACGCCAGCTACCACGCTTGCCAATAGCGGGGATAGTTATACCGTCACGGTGAGCAATTCTGTAAATTCCGTCACAAGTTCTGCGGTCGTCTTAACGGTCAATCCAGCTCCTGTGGGCTACACCTTAGGCGTCACCGCAGTCAATGGGTCTGTGGTCCAGTCAGTTATTGGTACGCCTTCCAGCGGACCGTATAATTCAGGAACGGCAGTGAACTTGACAGCTACCCCTGCCAGCGGTTATCAATTCAACTCTTGGAGCGGGGATGTCACTGGGACAGCAAATCCCGCGACAATTACGATGAGTGCTAATCAAAATGTGACGGCAAATTTTACATTGGTATCCACTGTTACATACACCTTAGGAATTA
>CAYZLU010000069.1:0-2633 GCA_964479285.1 uncultured Planctomycetales bacterium
GTTGCCTCCACAGGATCACGTTGAAACAATTGCGAGAGCTTTTCAGATTGATTTAGATTCCTTAAGAGCCGCGATCGAACGAATTGAATCTCCTGAATTAGATATCATAGAAGTTCCCAAAGATGAAAATCTAGCTGATTTTCTATTAAGACGATCCAAAGAATTAAATTTGACAATGGCAGCAATAGCTAAAAGTACGGGTATCTCAGCACCTACGCTTTCAAAATATACAATATCGAGATACAAAAGTATTCCTCAAGATAGACATGTTGTGGGAATTGCAGAAGTTTTAAGAATTGACCCAGAATCCTTAAAAAGCAGAATTGAAGAAATTAGAAGGACAGGAACAGATGTTCCAGGGGCTCCATTGGTAAAGAGAGAAGAAATAGTTCCAATTGAATCACCCGAAACGTCCATCATGCTGGTTCCCGAAGAAGTAAAAACGCGTGAAGATTTGGCTGATTTTCTTAATAGGCGGTACAGAGAATTAAATTTGACGCTCACAGAGATAGAAAAGAGAACAGGTATTCCATTATATACGCTTTCAAGAATAACAAACGCACATAACAGATTGTTGCCTCCACAGGATCACGTTGAAACAATTGCGAGAGCTTTTCAGATTGATTTAAATTCCTTAAGATCCACGATCGAACGAATTGAATCTCCGGACATGCTCATCATGCTAGTCTCTGAAGAAGTAAAAACTAGAAAGGAATTAAGGGTGTTTCTTCGAAATCGGTATAAGGCATTGGGACTAACATTGCAAGCAGTAGCAAATAGTGTTGGTATTCCCGCACCTATGCTTTCAATATATACAAATCCTGAATCACCAAACAACGGGATTCTCCGGGAACAAGATAGTTATAAGACTGCCTTGACTCTTAAGCTCGATCCTGAATCTTTAAGAAATAAGATTGTAGAAATTAAAGAAAGGGACAGAGCCATGACTATTAATGTTCACCAAAAAAGAAGCCTTTACGGTGGTATTGACCTTAACTCCGCTAACCTGAATTTCCAGATCAAGCGTGACGGCCGCGGCGTGCCATTGCCCTTGGGCCAGCAGGACATGGCCCAGTTGAGCCGTATCCAAGGCTTTATCCCCGAAATCATCGAAATCAAATCAGCAGTCAACCTGCCTATTATCAGCGAATTGCAACAGAAATTACAATCTACCGCTGTCTAAATTCTTTGTAGCGTACTTTTAGTCAATTATTCAAAAGAATTATGTTATAATTTTTATGAAGAATTCTTTAGTTACCAGGAATATCCCACCATAATTAATTACTCATAAGAGGAAGCATGTCATTGATGGAACACACCAAGGCTTTAAAAGACTTTCAGGATGATCGGAGGAGTAAGGTTTGAGTAGCATCTTGCAAAATCCCGTGCGGACTTTGATTGGTATTACGGCTGTTCTTTTGTCCATCGTTGCAATCATTTTATTATTGTTTCGCGCGGCGGCCCTGGGTAACGGGTGGCATGTGGTGTCGTTTAGTATTTATGGCGCCAGCTTGATTGCCCTTTGGACGATGAGCACTCTTTATCACTCTCTAAACGTTCCTGCTTCGGTCAATCGTACTTTGGAACAGCTTGATCACGCGATGATTTATTTTTTGATCGCCGGGACCTATACGCCGATTTGTTTGATTGTTTTACATGGGGGATGGGGATGGAGTTTATTCGTGATTAACTGGACCTTGGCGATTACAGGCTTTGTTTTAAAATTGGTCTTTCGCCAGCCGGAAAAATGGCTTATCGCATTATTTTTTAGTTTCTATATTATAATGGGATGGCTTCTTCTTATAGCCTGGTTTCCGTTGATCAAGGCCATGCCCCAAGCGGGGCTTTTCTGGCTTGTTTTGGGAGGGGTTTTTTATACCGTCGGGGCAGGGATTTTTAATTTAAGGCACCTTAAATTGCATCCTCGATTTGGCGCCCATGAAATATGGCATCTTTTTGTGCTGGCAGGAAGTTTTTGTCACTTCTGGATGATGTACAATTATGTGGTATATTTGACATGATGAAAATAATTTGTTGGTCATTATTGTTTCTTCTGGGGATCGGTAACCCAACTTTTGCCCAAGAGGTCTACCAGGCCCACACCCATGTGCAGCTTGTCAGTGAACAAGACGCGGTCGCCCCTGGAGAAACATTCTGGGTGGGGATTGATTTGGTCCTGGATGATGGCTGGCATGTGTATTGGCAAAACCCAGGAGACTCCGGGTTATCTCCGAAAATTAAATGGCAGTTGCCGTCAGGTTTTAAGGCAGGAGATATTCATTGGCCATACCCCCAACGTCTAAACGTGGGGCCGTTAACGAGTTTCGGGTATGAACACGGGGTTTTATTATTAGTACCTGTCACGGTCAATGGGCATTTTCAATCATCCCAAGAAGTAAATCTTCATGGCCGCCTGGATTGGCTGGCATGTCAGGACATCTGTGTTCCCGGTAGGGCGGAATTAAACCTTCCTGTGGCTGTAATGCTGAATATTTCCGGGACAATATTTAATAGTTTTAAGACTTCCTTTGATCGGACCCGTCAGAACTTGCCTCAATCGATTCCCTCCATTACCAGCCACGCCGTCCTTGACGGCAACCTCGACCCCCTCATAAACGCCTACCTTGAACACA
>CAYZLU010000069.1:2643-9270 GCA_964479285.1 uncultured Planctomycetales bacterium
AAATATCCAAACCCCTTTGAATCGGCGAGGGGACATTATTTTTTATCCTTTTCGTGATGATGTCATTGAGCATGCCGCGCCTCAACATACGCAAATAAACGGCAATGGCTATCAGGTGGTCTTGGCCAAATCACATATTTATCAAGGTTTTTTGACAGCTCTTGAAGGTATTGCGGTCAATTCTGTTGGTTGGGATGAGCAAGGAAAAACAAAAGCCATTGTCATTAAAGCACCCATTGATCTGGCGCCTGTACATATTTCCTTTTTGGTCGCGTGTTTATTTGCCTTGATTGGTGGTTTGGTCCTTAATCTTTTGCCTTGTGTGCTGCCGGTCTTGTCGATCAAGGTCCTTCATTTGGTCGAGCGCCATCCGGATAGAAGGATAGCCTTTGTGCATTCATTGATTTATGCGTCAGGTATCATTGTTTCCATGTGGGCATTGGCCTTGCTGCTTTTTATTTTAAAATCCGCGGGTCAATTTGCCGGATGGGGGTTCCAATTTCAATCCCCGGTTTTTGTGCTTGCGGTGGCCATGATCTTATTTGCCTTGGCCCTTAATCTTTTTGGTGTTTTTGAATTTTCAATGCCTGCGATAGGCGCTTTGTCGTCACGGCAAGCAGGTTACCAGGCCAGTTTTATAAGCGGGGTCATCACGACGATCGTGGCCAGCCCCTGCACTGCGCCTTTGATGGGAACGGCTTTGACCGTGGCCATAAGCCAGCCGGGTATCATCGGATTTGGGATATTCACATTCTTGGGCTTGGGGCTGGCGCTGCCCTTTGTGCTATTGAGCGCTTTTCCTGTTCTCTTATCTTTTGTCCCAAAGCCAGGCCAATGGATGATTTATCTAAAAAAAGTGCTTGGGCTTATTTTGTTGGCATGTGTTATCTGGTTTTTAGGGGTGTTTGCCATGGAAACCGGTTTAGTGGACACAACAAAATTTCATAAATCTGCTGACGGCATTAATTGGCAAAGGTATTCATCGACCGCGGTAGCTCAAGCACGCAAAAGGGGTTTTGGTGTTTTTTTAGATTTTACAGCTGCCTGGTGCATTAACTGCCAGGTCAATGACCGTTTTGTTTTGCAAAACCCGGACGTTGTTCGTGTTTTTAAAGATAAAGGTATCATTGCGTTTAAAGCGGATTGGACCAAATATGATCCTGCCATCACCCAGGCCCTGGCTTCATTTGGCAGGAACAGTATTCCTGTTTACGTTTATTATCCGACGGGGGCCAATACACCTGATATATTACCTCAACTGATAACGCCTAAAATTATTTTGAAACGCATTAGGAGTATTGAAAAGAAATAGAATAATCACTAGGAGGAGATTTATGTTAAATGTCAAACAAGTATGTATGAGTATTGTTGCAATGGTCACCATAGTTTCCAGTGCCGCTTTCGCGCAAGTGGTCAGTAATCAAACAGCACCCGGCTTCACTTTAACTGATACCAACGGCCAAAAACATTCTTTGTCGGATTACAAAGGTAAATTTGTGGTATTGGAATGGTTTAATCCCGATTGCCCATTTGTTAAAAAACACTATGACAGCGGCAACATGCCTCAATTGCAAAAACAGTACACAGCGAAAGGGGTGATATGGTTATCTATTGATTCTTCTGCTGCTGGTAAAGAAGGCTATTATCCTTCACAAGGGCTTAATAAATTTATGGCAGATAAAGGTGGATTACCGACGGAAGTATTTGCAGACACTAATGGTCAGGCCGGCCATTTATATGGTGCCCAAACCACTCCCCACATGTTTGTGATCAATCCTCAAGGGGCATTGATCTATCAAGGTGCTATTGATGATACCCCCAGCGCGGACATCGCGGATTTAAAAACAGCCAAGAATTATGTCAGTGCAGCGCTTGATGCAGCCATGAACGGCAAGCCTGTCGCTGTGAGTACTACCAAATCTTATGGCTGTTCGGTCAAATATTGACCGCAGTATTTTTAATTAATAAAGAAATCCGCCATAGGGCGGATTTCTTATCGCAAGTATCGGGTGGTTATAATTCCCGGTTGGGATATTATTATATCAAACCGGGGAGGTTCCTATGAAGAACGATTTGACTCAAACATCAAAAGATTATTACCGCATCCAGAAGGCCATTCATTTCTTGGAAGAAAATTTCCAGGATCAGCCGAGTTTGCAGCAAATGGCCCGGCATAGCAACATCAGTGAATACCATTTCCATCGTATTTTTCAACGCTGGGCAGGGATCAGCCCAAAAAGATTCTTGCAGTATTTGACCAAGGAATACGCCAAGCAGTTGTTGAAGGATTCCAATGTCTTGGATGTGAGCTATGCGACGGGCTTGTCAGGTCCCGGCCGTCTGCACGATCTTTTTGTTAATTGTGAAGCCATGAGCCCGGGAGAGTACAAGCAAAAGGCAAAAGGATTGATGATTGATTATGGGTTTCATCCCACCCCGTTTGGGGAATGTTTTCTCGCCCTGACAGACCGTGGTTTGTGTAATTTAGCGTTTATAGATAAAGCGGACCGGAAAAATATTTTAGATGGTTTTTGCAGGCATTGGAAGAACGCCAAACTCAATCGGGATCAAGACAGGACAGGAAAATATATTGAATTGATTTTTGCTTCTCGAAGATCAAAAAAAATAGAAAGTCCAATAAATGTGTCATGTAAAGGGACCAATTTTCAAATTAAAGTCTGGGAAGCTCTTTTAAGAATTCCTTCAGGAAATCTTGTGACTTATAAGGCCATCGCTGAAATGATTGGCCATCCACGGGCGGTACGGGCGGTGGGGACGGCCATCGGAAAAAATCCAATTGCTTATTTGATCCCTTGCCATCGTGTCATTCGTGAGGAAGGGCTCATTGGCGGCTATCGATGGGGGACCGCCCGCAAAAGGGCCATTTTAGGAAGGGAAGCTGTTAGGAAAGATGATGATGAGCCAACCCAAAGAGTTTAAGGCCAGTATGATCGCAGCCTTTGCGGCTGTCTATTTGATTTGGGGCTCAACGTATTTGGCCATCCGTTTTACCATCGAGACCCTGCCGCCATTTTTATCGGCAGGCTTGCGGTTTTTGTTGGCAGGCATGGCCCTTTATGCTTTTGCACGTTTCAAAAATGGTGAATCAGCACCCTTGAAAAAACATTGGGGACCCGCGTTTATCGCCGGAGGGTTATTATTGCTGGGTGGCAATGGCTGTGTCGTTTGGGCGGAGCGCTATGTGCCTTCCGGCCTGGCCGCACTTTTCATAGCCATTGTCCCGTTATGGATGGTTTTATTGGAATGGGCATGGCATAAAACAAAAAGGCCATCACCAGGGGTATTTTTTGGCATTGGAACGGGTTTTTTTGGTGTTTGGCTATTAATGGCCCCGGATTTTTTGCATCTGAGTGCGCATGGCATTCAACTAGGCGGGGCATTATTACTTTTGATAGCGTCATTTTCCTGGTCTATCGGCTCAGTTTATACCCGCAATGCGGATTTACCCAAGTCCCCTTTTTTATCAACAGCCATGCAGATGATCGGCGGCGGCATTTTGTTGTTACTGGCGGGGATTTTGCAAGGTGAGTACCAGCACTTTCATTTCATGGATTTTAGCGTCAAGTCAATTGGTGCATTGATTTACCTTATTATATTCGGCTCCTTGCTTGGATTCACCGCGTATCTGTGGCTTTTAAAGAATGCGGGCATCGCCCGGACATCCACGTATGCCTTTGTCAACCCGGTGGTGGCCATATTTTTGGGATGGGCTTTCGCAGGGGAAAAATTAGACGCCCAAACAGCCATAGCAGCTTTCTTTGTTTTAGTTGCTGTTATCATCATTACGGTTTATCATAAAGGCCGTTAATCTAATGTCTATTTGAAATTAGTTATCAATACCATGTCATTCCAGCGAAATCCGGAATCTTTAGAAAATAAATTCCAATAGATAACAATATTAATGGAAAAAATAATCAGTTTGCAAAACGGCCATATTAAAAAAGCCCAGGCTTTGCGCGAGGCATCTGAGCGTCGTGAGGCAGGGTTGACCATTATCGATGGTGCGCGTGAGATCAAGCGTGCCTTTGAAGCTGGCATTATCTTGGATCAAGTTTTTTATGTTAAGGGCCAACATGAGATTTTACTTAAACAGCTAAGAAGCAGAAAAGTTGAATTTATTGAGGTAAGCAGTAAGGTCATGGAAAAGTTGGCTTACGGTGATCGCCATGAGGGTATCATTGCTTTGGCCCGGACACCTCATGTTACACTAAAAGAGTTGAAAGTATCCATCCAGCCATTCGTAGTGGTTTTAGAGTCCTTGGAAAAGCCGGGTAATCTGGGGGCCATTTTACGTACCTGCGACGGTGCAGGGGTTGAAGCTGTTTTAGTTTGTGATCCTAAAACCGATGTGTATAATCCTAACGTCATCCGTGCTAGTACAGGTGTTATCTTTAGTATTCCCGTTGTTTGTGCAGTTTCTGAAGAGATACGTTCATTCTTAAAGTCAAAGAATATAAAGATTTGTGCTTCTGCGCCTGAGGCCCAAAGAGTATACACCCAAGCGGATTTTAAAGGCGCATGGGCGTTAGTTTTGGGTAGTGAGGATAAAGGTCTATCTGACTTTTGGCTTCGGGCGGCGGACATGACAGTGAAAATCCCCATGAAAGGTATGGCAGACTCATTGAATGTGTCTATTTCTGCTGCCATCATCCTTTACGAAGCCCTGCGGCAGAGGCATTAGATTGAAGAAAATCTTATCTCATTATGATCATGGTCGGGTGGCTCGGAGTTGATGTTAAGGAGCGCACGATGACTGCTCACTGGGGTGATTTTTGGAGATCACCGTTCTATAAGGCTGTGACGTACAAATTCGAATCAGGAGCACCCTTAACAGCAACTCCGAGACAGGACCCGTTGCTATGAAAAAATGCATTAGAGCAATTTATGCGCCTACAAGTATTCTTATCACATAACGGTGTTTGTTCCCGTCGGGATGCCATGGAAATCATCCAGGCTGGTCGAGTGAAGATCAATGGTCGCATCGTCAAAGAACCTTCCACACCGGTGGAAGGCAGTGAAGAAATCACGGTTGATGGTCAAAAAATTGGTGCCAAAGAATATGCCTATATCATGCTCAATAAACCTGCCGGTTATACCACCACCAAGGATGACATGCATGCCGATAAGACTGTGATGGACTTACTGCCTTCGTCTATGCGGCATTTAGCACCTGTGGGTCGGCTTGACCGTGACAGCGAGGGGCTTTTACTGTTGACCAATGATGGGGACCTGGCCTTTCATTTGACCCATCCTAAGTTTCACGCGGAAAAAACGTATCTGGTCCGTGTTAAAGGGGAATTGACTAAGCCCAAACAATCCAAGATTGAAGGCGGGATCATTGTTGAAGGTAAAAAAACTGCCCCTTGCCGTATTATGGAAGTCAAGTATAATGGCACGGACACTGAATTTAAGATCACCCTCAATGAGGGGCGGAAACGTCAAATCCGCATGATGGCCAAAAGTGTCGGCCATTATGTCTCGTATTTGTGCCGTTTGTCCATGGGTAAATTGCAGTTAGGGGATTTGCCCAAAGGACAGTGGAGGACTTTAACTAAAGAGGAAGCAGGTCTTTTGCGATGATAACAATCAGCAATTTATCCAAGAATTTTGATGAGCGCATGCTTTTGGAGGATGTTTCTCTAAGCATCTTCCCCGGTGAGCGCATTGGTTTAACTGGCCCCAATGGCGCAGGCAAATCCACCTTGTTTCAAATTATCCTGGGCCAGATGGAACCCACCGAAGGATCGGTGAATATTCAAAAGGGCCTTAATATTGGGTATATGGCCCAGGAAGCTAAATTTGCATCAGACCGTACAATTATGGAAGAGATGACCAGCGGCGATGAAGAAATACGCCGATTGCTGGAAGAGAAACACAAGCTGGAAGACGATCATAAAGCAGACAGCCCTCGTTACGGGGACATTTTAGAGCAGTTGGAGCATAAAGGGATTTATGAGCTGGAACACAAGGCTGAGAAAATCCTGACAGGCCTGGGTTTTAAAGAAGAGGAATTCCATAAACCCATTGCCCATCTTTCCGGTGGATGGCAAATGCGCACACAGCTGGCCAAAATGTTGACCTACAAGTATGATTTGATCCTGCTGGATGAGCCTACCAATTACCTGGACCTGGAGGCGACCATATGGCTTAAAGGTTATTTGGCAGGTTATGATGGGACATTTATCATCATCTCGCATGATAAAATTTTTCTGAATGATGTCACCAATTATACCCTTGTCCTGGACGATGCCAGGATGACCAAGGTCAAGGGTAATTACGAGGCTTATGAAGAAGCCAAGGAAATACGCAACCGGTCACTCGAGAAACAGCAGAAGGTCGTTGAGGCGAAACGCGAGCAATTAGAACGTTTTACCGAACGCTTTCATGCCCAGCCTAACCGTGCTTCCGCGGTGCGTAATAAGCGTAAAATGCTCGATCGCCTTGAGGTGATCCGTGTCCCCCAGGAAAAACATTCGATCCGTGATTTTGAGTTTCCAGCGACGGTAGAAAGCGGGTATACTGTCTTGACAATGAGCAAGGTCGATAAATCTTACGGCGAGAAGCAAATCTACAAAGGCCTGGATTTTGAGATCACCAAGGGGCAGA
>CAYZLU010000070.1:0-9249 GCA_964479285.1 uncultured Planctomycetales bacterium
GACACAAGCTTTTCAAGCTTGCAGCGCGGGTTCAAATCCCGCTGGGGTCGCTTTCGATTCCCGCATTTTAATTCTTCAAGGAGGTCGATATGTTGACCATCTACGGTTCAGATTTATCAGGGCCAGCCATCAAGGTCCGTCTGACAGCCAGTTTTTTGGGCCTGGATTATAAATGGCAGATCGTCAACCTGCGTGAAGGAGAACAAAAACAGGAATGGTTCTTAAAGATAAATCCAGCGGGAAAAATACCAGCTATCTACGATGATGGCTTTTATTTATTTGAAAGCAATGCCATCTGCAAATACCTTTGCGACAAGCACAACTCACACCTGTATCCTAAAGATGTTAAAAAGCGTGCCATTGTCGAGCAATGGATAGACTACATTTCCTTACACATAGGGTCCAATTTTATTCCTGTTGTTTATAACCGTATTTTTGCAGGTCGTATTGGCAAACCTGTCAATGAAAAAGCCATTGTTGATGGCCTGGAGCTTCTAAAGCAGTACCTTCCTGTCATAGAAAGACAATTGTCCAGCCACAAGCATGTGGTGGGCCAGGAGATGTCTTTAGCAGACATCATTTTGTTTGCGCTTTTGGAACCAGCGGAGATGGCCAAGATTGATCTAAGCAGTTACCCTAAATTAGCGGCCTGGCGTGCCCAATTAAAAGGACAATCTTTTTATACAGATTGTTATAAAGAATATGGGGAAATGCTAAAAGCTCCGGCTTCGCTATGAAATTGAAGGTGGCCCTTCTACAATATTGTGCCTCCTTGGATAAAACAGAGAACCTCTCGAAGTCGTTAATGTTGTCTCAAGAAGCGCTTGAGAGAGGGGCCAGGTTTATACTTTTGCCGGAAGTTTTTAATTTTCGCGGCGAACGGAAAAAGGAATTGTTTTTACAGGCGGCTGAAAAAATACCCGGCCCCTCAAGCGATGCCTTTATCCTATTGGCCAAGAAATACAAGGCCGCATTCTTATTGGGTTCTATTATAGAGAAGGCTGACAGTACGCACGCCTATAACACTTCGGTATTCATTGATCCTCACGGCGAAATCACGGCTAAATATCGTAAAATTCACTTATTTGATGCCCGCATCGGTGATAAGATAGTCAGGGAAAAAGATTGGTTCCGAGAGGGCCGGCGTCCAACGGTGGTCAAAATAGGGAAATTCCGGATGGGGCTTTCCATATGTTATGACCTGCGTTTCCCTGGCCTTTATCAAAATTATGCGTTTAAAGGTGTAGAAATTCTGGCAATACCATCGTGTTTTACCAGAAAGACCGGAGAGGCACACTGGGAGACGCTGCTTCGCGCCCGGGCGATTGAAAATTTATCGTATGTTTTGGCGCCCAATCAAGTGGGTATCGACGCCCGCGGCATGCAAGCCTACGGGCACAGCATGATTGTTTCACCATGGGGAGAGATCATTGCTCTCGGGAGCGCAGAAACAGAAGAAATAATTTTTGGTGAGATCAATATGGAAGAGGTAAAAAAGGCAAGGTCGATTTTGCCGGGGATTGTAAATGAAAGAAACTAATGGGAGATATCCATGTCTAAACGTATAAAAGTCGCGGTGACTGGGGCAGCAGGCCAAATCGGGTATGCTTTATTGTTCCGTATTGCTGCGGGTGAAATGTTTGGCGGTGACACAGAAATCGAGTTGAGTTTATTAGAGCTGGAAAAGGCCTTGCCTGGATTGCAAGGGGTGGTCATGGAGCTGGATGACTGCGCCTTTCCTTTGCTTCGTTCAGTGACCATATCATCAGACCCAGGGGTCGCGTTTAACGGCATTGACTGGGCCCTTCTGGTCGGCAGCGTGCCGCGCAAAGAAGGCATGGAGCGCGGCGATCTTTTGAAGATCAACGGCGGCGTTTTTACGGTGCAGGGCCAGGCGCTATCTAATAATGCCAAACCAAGCTGTAAGGTCCTGGTCGTTGGAAATCCATGCAACACCAATGCTTTTATCGCCAAAAGTGTTTGTAAAAACATCCCGGCAAGGAATTTCTTTGCCATGACCATGCTCGATGAAAATAGGGCGTTGACACAGTTGGCGCAAAAAGCCGCAGTAGCTGTCAATCAGGTCAGGAATGTGGCGATTTGGGGAAATCATTCAGCGACACAGTATCCAGATTTTTATAATGCGACCATCAACCAACAGCCGGTCACAGAGGTCATCAAAGATGAAGCTTGGCTCAAGGGCCCATTTATTGAGACCGTTCAAAAAAGAGGTGCCGCCATCATAAAAGCCCGTGGGCTATCTTCCGCGGCGTCAGCAGCTAACGCGGTGATTGATACCGTGCGTAACATCACAACTCCGACACCCGCGGGCGAGTTCTTTTCAGCGGCTGTTTCTTCAGATGGGAGCTATGGAGTTGAGCCAGGGATCATGTTCGGCTTTCCGTTGCGTTCCGATGGTACTGACTACACCATAGTTCAAGGGCTGAAACACAATGATTTTGCCCAAGTTAAAATCAAGGCCACTTTAGATGAACTATTGTCAGAAAAAGAGGCGGTATCGCAGTTAATTTGATTTTTTATTGACTCGGAGAAACCCGAAATAATAATTCTACTTATTGAAAGAAAAAGAGTTACGGTTAATGGTAAATAATATATCAAAAAATTTTGGGCCGTTGACTTGCTTTTTTGTAAAAGAGCGGATATACTTAAAACAGATTTAACTTCAGGAGGATGTTTATGAGAAAACCCGGGGCTATTATGTACGGGGTTCTGTGTTTAATTTTTGGTATTGTCTCTTTGACAGGCTGTGATTTATTAGGACTTGGTCCTAAGAAACAAGACAATTCCAACAAACAGCCTGAAGCAACAGCAGCACCTGCAGCACCAGTGGCCCAAAACTCTCAAGAGGCACAAGGCCCTTTGCCCGGTGATGTTTTAGTCCGCATGGGTAATTGGACATTGACCGCAAGCGATTTTAATAGCCGTCTTAATCTCTTAAAACAGCAACTCCCTGATTTTAAAGAAAATGACCCTAATTCCAAGAGCGCTGTTTTAGATGAACTTGTCCGCCAACAGTTATTGGTCAAAGAAGCTGAGAGCTCTGATATAAGCGACACCAAGGAAATCAAAGACGCCATTGAAGATTTTCGAAAAACGCTGCTGGTCCAGGAAATGGCGAGCCGGCTGACCAAGGACGTTGTGGCAACAGAAGACGATGCCCGCGCGTATTATGATGCGAACAAGGATAAATTTATTGAGCCGATTATATGGAATGTCAGCCAAATTGTTGTAGGGGACGAAGCCACCGCTAAAAGTATTCTGGTACAGATTTTACAGGGCGGTGATTTTACGCAACTCGCCAAGACCCAATCCAAGGCCTCAAATGCTCTTGAAGGTGGGAAATTAAAGCCCTTCCTCAATAGCAATGCGCCATTTGATGCCATGCAAAAAGCCATTTCAGATCTGGATGCAGGTGGTGTCAGCGCTATATTTAAGGGTCCTGAAGGTTTCTATATTGTAAAAGTAAATTCTAAAAAAGGCGGTTCCCTCAAGCCTTTTATCGACGTCAAGAAAGATTTGATTTATGGTTTGACGATGCAAAAACAACAAGAAGTCATATTAAAACACCTCAAAGACCTGGCTGAAAAAAATAAACCCGAATATAATAAAGAGCTCATTGAACAAGTTGTTGGTAAACTGTCAAATTTAAATCGATAAAGACACGTAATTGAGTATCAACGCTGTAGGAAGAACTAAGTAGGAGGGAAAATTGGCGTTTGAAAATAAAAAACAACTATTGATAATCATTGGTGCCGTGGTTGCAGGTTTAGCGGCGGCTTTTTTGATGAGCAATTATGTCAAAAACACCGTTCAAAACCAGACCCAGGCCTTGGCAGAGAAGTATGATGCCAAGCAAAAAGAATTGGTAAGCCAAATCCAGCAGAGGAATGACCAGCAAATGGCCGCTTTGGCGCAGGAGTTGGAACGCGTTAAAAGTGAACAAGTGGAAGCTGAGCAAAAACAGATGGCTGCTTTGCAGGCTGCCATGCAACAACAGGCCCGGACACAGCAAGAAGTCAAGGCCAAGCCTGTACGCAAGCCGTCAATAGCCTTAAAAACACCAGTGGGTAAACGCGCGGTGACGATAATGATTGATTCATTGGCGGCTGTTGGTGGATTACTCAATGCCGGGGATTTTGTGGATGTGATCGCAAGGCTCAATGTCCCTTCCCAGGATTCTAATAAGAAAACGGTGACGGCCATGGTTTTTCAAGGAGTACAAGTCCTGGCCATTAATACTAATGAAGATGACCCTGGTGCGTATGATGAACAGCAGGCGGCAGCCTCGTTAAAAATCACAGTTGCTGTTGATCCTCAAGAAGCAGGGCTCCTGGCTTTTGCTGATAAAAATGGGAACCTGGAACTGGCGTTACGTTCTCCTGACGACACTGATCATCCAAAGGTCAAGGCAAACACATGGAAAACCTTGGCAGACTATGTCTTAAAGAACCAGGGGCTTGACATCCAAAACCCCGATGGTGAAGCTGAAAATAAACCGGCCGAGGACGCTGGACCAACCATTCAAATTTTTAGAGGCGGCAAGGAGCTTTAAATAATGAAAAATGCCTTATTAAAGAAATGTTTCGTGTTTATGTTGGGGTTTTCCCTGTTTTTAGTATATCTGCCGCGATTATCCGCTGATGAAAACGTAGCGGCGACAGGTGATGTTATTGACATGATTGTAGGGGACATCCAAACGGTCCCTATCAAAAGTTTGACACGTGTTTCCGTGACGAATCCAGACATAGCAGATATCTCAGATGCCCAAAACAATAAGGTCACCATTTTAGCCAAAAAAGCAGGTACCACGGTGTTGTTTTTATGGGGCGCGGATGGCAAGCAAGACGTTAAAGTGCGCGTGGCCAATGAGGATTTAACGGCCCTTAAGTCCAGGATACAAAAAATCCTGAATGAAGCAAACATTACCGGCGTTTCTTTAGAAGAGAATCTTGATGTAGGCAAGGTGGTGATTTCTGGTGATTTGCCCAAAGACGACAAGCACCGGATGGAGGACATTCTAGAACCGTACAGTGATAATTTATTGAATTTGGTCAAAGTACAAAAGAATGAAGATTTAATTGAGGTGGATATGCAGGTGGTGGAAATTAGTACCACCCTGGAGAAGGAATTGGGCATCGAGTGGGGTGCGGCAACAACTGGGACTGGGTCCGGTGGCAGCACAGGTAGCAATACTAATTCCGGCTCAGTACTGCTTAATTACAACGAATCACTTCCCTCTTTCAATGGGAAGATCGGTGATTTTTTTAAGATAGGTAATTTTTCACGTACGACTCCGTTAGAGGCCACGGTCAATGCTTTGCTTTCGGAAGGCAAGGCAAGGCTTATTTCCAAACCCCGTTTAGTGGTTGTCAGCGGCAAGCAAGCCAGTTTCCTGGTCGGAGGGGAAATTCCCATACTTTCTACGACCAGCAATACCACGGGCAATACCCTGACTCAAAATACGACCTATTCAGAATACGGCGTTAATATGACGGTGACACCCACTATCCGTGAAGGGAAGATCGATATAGTGATGAACGTAAATATCAGGGACGTCGACAATTCTAATGACGGGCTTTCGTCAAATGGGAATGTTGCGTTTATTACGCGGACAGCTTCGACAAATTTGCTTATGGACAACAAGCAGACCATTGCCTTGGCTGGGTTGATCAAATACGCGGACAGTGTGAACTTAACCGAAGTCCCTTTTTTATCTAAAATACCCCTTTTGGGTGCTTTGTTTAGAAACCACAGTGAACCCGCGGACACAAACACAGAAATGGTGATCATATTGACGCCCACTGTTCTTACGGAAAAGAAATTCGCAGACAAAGAATTGGTAATGCCTACACCATCAGAACGTAACGCCTGGGAGAGATGGGACGCCCAATATGAGCATCAACCCCTGCCTTCGTGGCCGGCTGCAAATGCACAACCGGTTGAGTCGGCACCTAGTGCCGCCCCGGTGACACAAGATGTTCCGGTGATGACAGCTTACGCGCGCATGGTCCAAGGCAAAATTTCAAAAGCGATCATTTATCCTCAGGAAGCAGGAGATTCCATGTCAGGGACTGTCAAACTGAAACTACATATCCTGAAAGACGGTTCGTTGGATTCAGAAGAAGTGGTGGCATCTTCAGGGAACGATGTTTTGGACAAAGACGCCATGCAGGCTGCCAAAATAGCGGCCCCTTTTGACGCTTTTACTTCGGGAATGGACCAGGAAGACCTGATTTTTACGATCCCTATCGTTTTTAACAAGATTATCTCAGCAAGTCAAGCACCCGCGGAGAAAGTCATTGCTTCGTATTAACGGTTATCTCTCCTCAACTGTTTTTTTATGTTTAATTTTCATTAATCCTGCCTTGGGTCGTGCCGACGCTGCTCCAGACCAGAAGAACGATGCTGTTAACCAGGAACTAGACGATATATCCAAAGAATTTCGATATATGCAACCGGACTCGGACGAAAAAGCTTTTAATTCTATGTCAGAAAAGGCAAGTCCAAAGACCATGCTTAAAAACATATTGAATCCGGATTTATCAGAAAAACCGAGTCCCACGACTAAGCCCCATATGAAGACCCAGGTGCATACCTTAGATGTTGGAGGAGAGGTGTCTTATTACCGGAATGTAGCTCCGGTTGTCCCATTAGTACCTGCGAATAATACAGTACGTGAAAAATATGTTGGTCCTATGTATGGTTACTATGCGGATTATACCTATCGTCCAGCTGACCCAAATTTCTTTAATAATTTTTTGACCAATGTTTATTTCCTGCAGGCAAGGTACGCGACCAGCCGTTACTTGACCTTTAGCGGGGAAGGGGATGTGAAAAGTAAACATGATGATGCCATGGAATTTCGGGGACTCATAGGTAAAGATTATTTTGTGGGAGCAAACGCCAGGGTGACCCCCTATTTCGGTTTTGGATACCGTTATTTGTTGGACCGCGGCAATGGTCAAGTTTCCAACTCTTCCAGCCTCATGGAAGACAGAAAATCCCATTATTATTACCTTCCTCTGGGGGGGATCGTGGCCCTTGATATGCCAAGGGACTGGGAAGTTGACCTTAATGCCGAGTATGACATTCTTCTTTCGGGGTATCAAAAAAATTTTTATAGCGACTGGGACCAGTTCTCTTCACCAGGGACCCGTTATCCAGACATCGTCTATCATCAGGACCATGGGTTTGGCCTGCGCGGTTCAATCAAATTTCTAAAGAAGGGCCCCATCGTGGATTTTTTCGTGGAACCTTATTTTCGTTTCTGGAACATTGACCAGTCTAAGTCTCAATCAATTGTGCTTAACGGAACAGCTTACCAGGTAGTTGAACCCAAGAATAATACGACGGAAATCGGCTCCAAATTCGGTATCCAGTTTTAGGTTTTATAACTCTCCCCAAAGATTTCAGCAGCGACAAAATTCAAGAATGTGGTACAATAAAGAGATATGACAGCCAAGATCATTACAATATTCAGCAATAAAGGCGGGGTGGGAAAGACCTTTATTGGGGTCAACATCGCGGCCGCGTTGGCATTAAAGGCCAAGCGGGTGCTGATCGTGGATTTAAATTTGCAGGCCAGCCAGGACATGGCGCGCATGCTTAATCTTCCGACGACGAATTGCCTGGTTGATATTCTGGCAGATTTGGAAAATCCAGCTGATGTCATCAGGAAGAACATCACCACGCACCCCAGTGGACTGCATTTTTTACCAGGGGTAATTTCCCCCCGGCAAATCGGGCACATCACTTCAGACAACTTACGATTATTTTTTAAAAAAGTGGCCAGTCAATATGATTATATCATTGTCGATGGCGGCAGCACCTTTAGCGAAATTTTCATCAGCATCCTGGATTCTTCCAACCTGATCCTGTTGGTGGGGACGCCCGACATACTGGCGGTTTACCAGGTAAAAACAAGCCTGGAAATCCTTCAGAGCCTGCATTTTCCTTTAAAGATGGTACGGTTGATTTTAAACAGGGCCGAAAGCCGGGGCGGCGTTGCCTGGCAGGAAGTCAAGAACGCTTTGACCTGCGAAGTGTTTTCTTTGATACCTTCGGATGGCAGGACAGTGGGGGTCGCGTTGAACCGGGGCGTTCCCTGTGTCATTGACAGCCCTAAAGCAAAAGTGTCAGAGTGTTTCTTTGAAATCGCCAATGCCTTGAATGATGAAAGCATTTACGTGCAGGCCAGCGACGTCATCAAGGTCCGTGCCGTCGACGAATCTTCTAAAAAGAGCAACGCGTTCTGGGAAAAGTTTGGCATCACGCCCAACGGCCCCCAGGCGGTGATGAACTTTAAAAAAGAAGAAGACGAGGTCATTAAATTAAAAAGGGCCGTGCACAACCACCTGGTTGAGCGCATGAATTTACAAAAGATGTCCCAGGAGGTCCTAAACGACCCCGCACAAGCGGCCAACCTGCGCAAGGCAGCGGACAAGGTGGTCACAGAACTGCTGGCAGAGGCTTCAGGCACCTTTCTTTCCAGCCATGAGGAGCGCGCCAGGCTGGTCAAGGAAATCGTCAATGAGGCCCTGGGGCTTGGGCCCCTGGAAGATTTCCTGGCGGATGAAACGATCACAGACATCATGGTCAACAACAAGGACGAGATTTTTGTTGAAAAAAACGGGAAGATCCTTTTGACCAACAAGAGGTTTATTTCCAATGACCAGGTCCGTGCCACGATTGACCGCATCATAGCACCTTTGGGACGCCGCGTGGATGAGTCTACCCCCATGGTGGACGCACGGCTTCCCGACGGGTCGCGTATCAATGCGATCATACCGCCGTTGTCTTTGAACGGCCCCATGATCACGGTACGCAAGTTTTCCCAGGACCGTTACACCATTGATGATTTACTCACGCGTTTTAAAAGCATTTCTCAGCCCATGGCGGATTTCTTAAATGCCTGTGTTATCGGACGCAAGAACATGATTGTCTCCGGCGGCACGGGGGCAGGGAAAACCACCCTGCTTAACATCATTTCCCAATTTATCCCGGACAATGAGCGGATCATCACCATTGAAGATGCAGCGGAATTACGGTTGGTCAAAACGCATTGGGCCAGGCTTGAGAGCCGCCCGCCCAATATTGAAGGCCGCGGCAAGGTCACGATCAGGGACCTTTTTATCAACACCTTGCGTATGCGTCCTGACAGGATAATCATCGGCGAGTGCCGCGGGCCGGAGGTCCTGGACATGCTGCAGGCGATGAATACAGGCCATG
>CAYZLU010000071.1:0-9242 GCA_964479285.1 uncultured Planctomycetales bacterium
GCTGTCTTGGGACAAATACAGGTAAATTCAGGGATGGTCAAATCCACGACGTAATCACGGTCGGAATATTGGTTTTCCCACACTTCAATGCCCGGCATTTTAAGCGAACGGACATCTTTCTGGCGGTTTTCGTAAGAACTGATTTTCTTCATTCTTCCTTGTTGGGTATTAACGTAATTTCATAAACTTATGCACTTGGGGAAGTATTCTAACGTCTTTAAGAAATTTTGCACTTAATTTTTGATGCCCCAAACATTCTTCGATGATCCCCTTTTTCATATCCAAATAATTCGGCTGCAGGATAAACAGGATCTCAGGGTCAATGGCAGCCACTAATTTCACAGCCTTCAAGATATCTTCTTTCCGGGTATTCAATGAAACAACCGCTTTTACGAAAACCTCTTTTCGTGAAGCTACTTTTAAAAAGTCTTTGTGCTCCGCCCAAAATGCCTTTTGCCGGGTGGATGAAGGTAATTTGATGTCCATCGCGATGATATCAATGTCCTTGATCGTTTCGGCCAAGGCATCAGGCAAGGTGCCATTGGTGTAGATAGATTTTCTTGCCCTCCTGGCGTAAGGCATGACAAAACCGTTTAAGAAAATCTTTCTGCAGTAATGGCTCACCTCCGGTAATACTGACGGAATAGGCATTCTCATACAAGGCATTGACTTGGGCCAAGGCATCTTTGAGTCCCAACTCTTTATACTCACGCTTACCGTCACCAATGGAAGCAGGGGTATCGCACCAGACACAGTGCATATTACATTCAAAAAAACGCACAAAAACCTGGGGCACGCCGACGTACTTGCCCTCACCTTGAATGGAATGGAATATTTCCAGGATTTTAGCGTTCATTTTTCAAATTAATTCTGTTGTGGATTCCCGCTTTCGCGGGAATGACATCATCACGAATTTTAGCTTGCGCAAAGCCTTGCGCGCGCAAGCGGCAGCTGTCGCAGACGCCACAAGGCCTGGCCCCGCCGTTATAGCATGACCAGGTCAGGTGCAATGGCACTTTCAATTTGACTGCTAATTTCACAATCTGCGCCTTGCTTAAATGGATCAAGGGAGTCTCGACTTTAATACTTTTCCCCTCAACAGAGGTCTTAAGGCCCCGTGCCAGCATGGCCTGATAAGAACGGATAAACTCCGGGCGGCAGTCAGGATAGCCTGAATAATCCACGGCATTCGCTCCGATAAAAATCGTATTGGCACTGATGGCTTCGGCATAAGATGCCGCGAAACTCAGAAAAATGATATTACGCCCAGGCACATAGGTGACCGGGATACCTTGTGCATCCAATGCCCTGCCACGGGGGACGGAAATCTTATTGTCTAAAAGTGCTGAACCTTTCCAGGGCAGACTGATCCTGACAAGGACTATCTGGCAGCCTGCTTTACGCGCGACAGCTTTGGCCTGGATGATTTCTTTCTTATGTTTCTGGCCGTAGTCAAAAACCAGGCAATGGCAGTCATAGCCTTTGGAAAGGGCGTAATAAAGAGTCGTTGCTGAGTCCAAACCACCAGACAATAAAATGACCGCCTTCTTATTCATAATAAATGACACTCGCTGCATCAGATTCCCAGACCTGGACCTGCTTTAGACGCAACGGGGCGCAATTGGTGACCAGGGTGCGGTAAATAAGGCGGGCCAAGTTCTCCGTTGATGGATTGAGCCCCTTAAAGGCAGGTAAATCATTGAGGACCACGTGATCTAAGGGCATTAAAACTTCTTTAAGTTTGGCTTTAAGGACTTTAAAATCCGCCAATAGGCCAACATCATCCAGGGTATTCCCGGTAATGACCATTTCCACCTTCCACGTATGACCATGCATATCTTTGCATGGCCCATCGTAACCATGCAGTTGATGGGCAGAGGCAATAGAGTCCCTTACTGTTACTTCAAACATAAATATGCCTCCTGACGTTCTTGACGCCTCCTCCTAAAAATCTTGACGCTAGGCGCTGAAATTGTTTTGGTTCATCAGTAACAATAAACGTATGTCGGCAGGGCCCCAAACGGGTACGCAAAAGCCTTCTGTTAGTCAACTCTTCCTTGACCTGCAAAGCCACTTCCTGCGCTGAGTCCACCAATTGCACTCGTGGTCCCATAACACTGCACAACACTTGTTTAAGCAATGGATAATGGGTGCATCCTAAAATCAAAGTATCGACACGTTTTCTTTTCATGTCCGTCAAATATTGTTCTGCCACCTGGTAAGTCACCTTATGGTCAAACCAACCCTCTTCCACTAAGGGCACAAACAAGGGGCACGACTGGCTCGTGACCATGATGTCTTTGTTTAATTGTACAATTCTTTTGGCATATTTGCCACTTTTAACCGTCGAGGAGGTGGCGATGATACCGACCCTCTTGTTGCGGGTAATTTCCGCCGCCTTTCTGGCGCCCGGCTCAATCACGCCCAGGACCGGTAAATCAAAGGACCTTTTTAATACATCCAATGCCAAGGAAGAAGCGGTGTTGCAGGCAACTACCACCATTTTGACTTTATATTCAAGTAAAGCCCGTACAATTTCCTGTGAATAACGGATGATCGTCTCCCCTGATTTGGTGCCGTATGGCACACGGGCCGTATCCCCAAAATACACGATCTTTTCATTAGGAAGGTGGTGGATGAGTTCTTTGACAACAGTCAAACCTCCTAAACCCGAATCAAATACGCCAATAGGATATTCAGGATGGTCATTCATTAGCATAATCCAGAACACCCCGGGCAATGATCTCTGCCATTTTCTGCCGATACAGCGGTGAAATTAACTTATTGCGTTCCAGGCGATTTGTCAGGAAACCAGTTTCAACCAGCACAGCCGGTACCAGTGTATTTCTCACCACAAAAAACCGGCAAAAACGAATGCCATCGCCACGTACCTTGACCCCTGGTTGCGCACGGGCTTCTCTAATAATCGATTTCGCCAGTCTTTGAGAGTGCGCGTCCTTCAGTGTGTCCATCATGTCCGTAACAATTGCCTGCATCGTGGGAGAATCACGGGCATTCAGGGACCTCAAGAAAGTGTGCTCATTTTCCTTTCTCTGTTCTTCATTCAATTCTCTTTTAGTGACAGACTCGAGATAATAAACCAACAGCCCGCTGACAGCATGGTCCTGGTTGGAATTAACATGCACGCTGACAAATAAATCCACGCCGCTGCGGGAGGTTATAATAGTGCGTTCAGGCAAGGATATAAAATTATCCGTGTCCCTGGTCATAATGACCTTGATCCCAGCACTCTCTAAAAGCATCCTGAGGCGTTTGGCAACATCCAGGACGATTTCCTTTTCATCCATACCTCCTGAAGGGTTCATTGTGCCTCGGTCTTTGCCGCCATGCCCGGCATCAATCACAATTGAATGCACCCGGGAAGAACTCTCTACCGGAGGCAGGCCTGCAAATGGCACTCCAAAAGGGGCCAAAACCTTGGCCTCAAAATCTTCCGGGACATAAATGGTGCTGTTCTCACGGCGCAGTGGCGCGCTTAAAATAATTTGTTTTTGGCCAATAAGCACCGTTGAACTTCCAACTAAACCTTTGGATTTATTACCCTTATACTCCATCATGACGACCTGGGTAACACCGTCCCACTGCCAGGTGACATGATAACGGTCGCAAACATCCTGAAGAGGTATCCCCACCGGCAAAGTAGGCGGCACAACAGGCCTTCCCCCGCAGCCGTGCAAGGTTAAAACCAATAAAAAATACACCAGGACCCTAAATATCATAGCGCACTATCATCCTCGGAAATGTCCACGGCACCGCTCCGTACAGTCAAAAAAATTACTGTTTCTGTCTTTTGCATGAGGCGTCCCCTGCTGCGAAAAACCAGCCCGACAATAGGGATGTCTCCCAGCAAGGGAAACTTGCGCGTCCGGGTGATTTCTTCTTCTTTTATAAGGCCACCTATGACGATTGTCGTATTATTGGCGACCAATATCCTGGTCTCTGCCTTGAGCAGCACAGACGCAGGGATATTCTCCCCATTCCAGAGTTCCGTCGCAGCGACTGCAATATGCGGGTCGATACGTAAAGAAAGATCCCCTGATTTTAAACGCGAGAGTAAAAAATCCAGGTGGATATTCTGTTTTTCTAGACTGATGCTGGCAGGTGTGCCGGGGGCAGCCCTAATGATCGGCTGGGAAAACTGGCTGATCTGCCCCGCCATATCCAGCGCATCAAGAAGGACCCCGTAATCATCCTGGGAAACCGTACCGAAACTCAAACGGTATTTTTTATCGTTCCAGATCGGATCATTTTCTTTTTTCAAAGGGACTGTATGAAAATCAGAGACAATGGCCCCCCAATCGACACCCATGCGATGCTCATCGTTAAGAACGATCTGTACGACATTGGCCTGCAGCGTGATCCCATCCGGCAGCTCATTTTGCGAACTACTGTGAGTGTCGGGCATGACGACCGAACTACTGTGAGTATCCGGTGCGACAACCGAACTACTGTCAGTGTCTGGCAAAACCGCCCTGGCCGTAGGACCCCAAGTAAAAAGCAAGAAAAATGACAATGTCAGTCTTAAATACATACTATCATTTATAGTGAGTATTCGTGAATTTAGCAATAAAAAAACCCTCCATCCTCTCATCAGGTAAAATACGTGCCGCGTCCCTGATACGGTCATCATAAGTCCGCCCATGCCAACATGTCAACGTCGGGTAGGTCTTGACGTTCATCTCATCTAACCGTATTGGCATAAGTTCGAAGCGTCCTTCAGTCTTGCGCAAGAACCAATCTATCACTTCTTCATTCTCTTCCGGGGCAAAGGTGCAGGTGGCATAAACCAATGTCCCGCCTGGCCCCAGAAGCCTGCTGGCATTGAGTAAAAGCCCTTTTTGCTTATGGGACATCTCTTTGATTTTACGCTCACTCCAGTAAGCAAAACTCTTCGGCTCACTGCTGATGAAACGCCCCTCACAGCTGCAGGGAGCATCAACTAAAATACGGTCAAAAAGACCTTCATGCTCCCGTAGGCGGCGGCCATCGATTGAGGATATCTGGGCTTTGGTACCGGTCAGCTGCAGCACTGATTTTAGCCTGTAAAGTCTCTGCCGTATGGGCTCATTGGCCTTTAAAGTCCCTTGATTATTCATGTGCATGGCTATTTGGGAAGTCTTACTGCCTGGGGCCGCGCATAGGTCCAAGACGCGCTGCCCTGGAAGCGGGTCCAAGATAATCACAGGCAAAAGGCTTTCCAGGCCTTGGGCATATAAAATCCCATCATTGACAAGGTCTGACTTCAATACCCCTTGAGCTGTCAATCGATCAACAATAATAGCATAAGGACAACAATTTACTTTTTGAAAATCTATTTTTCGATTTAATAACAAACCATGGGCCTCTTCAACGCTGATTTTAAGAGTATTGACGCGAAACGTTTGCCATGGCCTGGGCTCAAAAATAGACACCACCCTTTGGGGCAAAATTTCCTTTAATCTATCTTCGAAATCTGGAGGCAGTTGTTTTTGGGTCATAAATAAAAGTCAACGGGAATAGCAAAAGCAATCCATGGTGTGGTCGTTGACCATCCCTATGGCTTGCATGAAGGCATAACAGATGGTGGAACCTGTAAAATTAAACCCCCTTTTCTTAAGGTCCAGGCTCATCGCATCCGATTTAGGGGTCTTGGAAGGCAGTTCTTTAAGATGCGAGAAATGGTTCTTTACAGGCTTGCCATCGACAAATTGCCAAATATATTTGTCAAAGGTCCCGAACTCTTTGCTGATGGCCAAAAAAGCCCTTGCATTAGCGATGGCTGAGCTAATTTTAAGACGGTTACGGATAATGCCTTCGTTGTTTAACAATTCTTTGATTTTCTTGTCATCATAACGGGCGACCTTGGCCGCGTCAAAATAGTCAAAAGCTTTCCGGTAATTATCTCTTTTCTTTAATACCGTCAACCAGCTAAGACCAGCCTGCGCTCCTTCTAAGATCAAAAATTCAAACAATAAACGGTCATCATGGACAGGCTTCCCCCATTCTTTGTCATGGTATTCGATATAAATGGGGTCCGTGGTGCACCAGCTGCAGCGTTTTTTAATCATGAAAAAATCAACTCCCGCGTCACTGGCCGACGGCCTAAAAAGCCATCCTCATACCTGTGAAACCATGCCACTTCTGGCTCATCCGAGCGCCAGCATAATAATGCTTGCTGGCCATGGATAATAGCTGGAAAATCCACCAAACCAATCTCAAAATTCCAATCCTTATAATAACAACCAGTATTTTCCAGTTGGGCCATCAGGGCCTTGATGCGTTGGTCCAAATCCAGCAGATGACGTTCCTGCTCAGAAGAAAAATCGGGCATGGCCATTAAAGAGCGTGCCTCATTGGCCTTGGATAGAATATCTTCCACTATCGTCTTAATGAATGGCAATGTTTGATTAGCTTCTCTAGGGGTAAAAAATTTCTCAACCATGATGTCCTCGTGGGCAAATCGAATTTTGTTTAATTTACCACATTTAAGCCTATTTATCCATAGACAAAAAAGTAGAAATTAAAAAATCTTGGATTTGATTTTCTCAGGCCAACGTGTTATATCTTAAGTGGGAGGATATATGCCTGATAAAAAGGGTTTTACTTTAATGGAAATCATTGTCGTCTTGATAATCATAGGGATTTTAACCATCATTGCTCTTCCCAATTATACCGCTATGATAATACAGGGAGCTGCCAAATCTGCCCAAAATAATCTGGTAACCATTTATAATGCACAGAAGAATTACTATTTCGGTCCTGTCGGTAATAGCACTTATTGTACAGTAACATGCAATTCTCTCGCAAATATCAATGCTAATCTAGTGCTAAATATCAGTGACAACAACTTCACTTATACGTGCACTAATCCTAACAATGATGGCGGACTTACATATAGCTGCAAAGCACAAAGCAATTCAGACCCTAACCTATCTCTGACCCTCATTGGGGGACCAACTAACAATCCCCCTCAGATTATCTTGCCAGGTGGCGTTAACTGTGCATCTGGTGGGCCGGCCCCTTGCAATCCAGTCTGTACTGATGTTCCCAATCCTTCTTATTGCCCCAGTTAATCTTCTGTAGTCTCATTGAGAGTTAATTCTGTTATAGATTCCCGCTTTCGCGGGAATGACGAATAATTATAAATATTTATATTCCAACTCTAATTTCATTGTTGAATATGCGCTGTCCGGCCCTTTCAGGAAGCCTCCCTGGATTGGGGCAGCGCCTATTGCGGACGCGCTGGCGGCAAGGGCGATGTGATGACCATAACAGGCCAGGCCTAAAGTAGGGTCAAACCCACGCCATCCTCCGCCAGGAATATAAACTTCGACCCAAGCATGCAAATCCGGAAGCTTGGGATTTTCTTCGAAATAATAACCGCTGACAAAACGGGCCGCTAAACCCACCGCGTTGGCAGCTGCCATATACAAAATCGCCCAATCCCGGCAAGAGCCGCGCCTGGAGGCCAAGGTATCTTGTGGTTTATGCGGGGCCCCGGTATGCCTAAACTCGTAAATAAAATTTCGCTTCATATTCTGGGACAAAATCACCAAAAAATCCATGGTATGGCCTTTGGCTTCTTCAAGGACCTCCAAAGCAAAATCCCGGACAAGGGGTGTGATGTCGTTTGCCATCAAAAATGTTCGCAATTCCCGTAAAATTTCTGATGGATAAACCATTGGCAAGGTAAGACAACTTTCTGGATATATCAAAAAATCAAATGGATTTTTGTCCGTTATTAAGCTGATAAGTGACTTGGACTCAACGCTAAAAGCCTTTGTTTCTCCATTAAACCTCACCCAATGACTGATGGAACCGTCATTTTCGATACATGTGCTTATATGGCTTGGTTCAGGGAGAATATTTAATGTGCGTTCAAGCATTGAGCCATATCCATCTGCTCTCGGTGTCAGGCGAAGGCAATGCGGCCCTAAAAAAACCGGTTGGTCATAGGAATAAGAAGTAAGATGCCGGATAGTCAATAACATCATTTTATCCCTGAGCTGCCTGGTCTTTACTAAAAACAATGTTCACCCAATCATCAGGCATTTCATGGACAGACTGTGCGATACGCTCCTGCCACCAGACAGAGTAACGGTGCATATCATCACGGTCAAAGCGCTGTTCCGTGATATGGAAACTGTTTTTCTTACAGATGACCACATCAATAGGATATTCAACATCATTAGAGCTCACCCTTGTCGCGTTAAACGATAAGAACCCGACTTTCAAGGCAAATTCCATGCTGGATTCATAACGCAATACCCTGTCCAGCATGGGCCTGCCGTGACCGGTATTACCGATGATAAAATACGGGGAACCTTCACCAACTTCGACCCAATTACCTTCAGGATAAAGCATATAAAGCATGGGCTCCTTGTCCTCTTCCAACTGGCCGGCAACCAGGGCAAAAAGATTAAACGATAAGCCGTGCGCTTCTAATGATTCCCTGTCTTCACGGGCCACCCGTTTGACCTGCTCTCCCAGAGCATTGACCATCTTGTAGAGTTTGTCAAAGGTCTGCTGTTCTTCTTCGATGGTTTCATGAAAATAGGTGATGGCCTTGTCCCTTAACGAACGCAAACCCGATGTCATGACAAACACCGCGTGACGGTCAGCTCCTTTACGCACCGTCACTTTTTTAGCCGTCATGCATTCCTTACCGCTGGTCACCCGCGTATCAGAAATCCCAACAATACCGTCCTTGACCTTCATGGCCAGACAAAATGTCATAATTCAATCCTTTCTTAAGTAACTGTACTTATAGCATACTGCGTAAGCATGAAGGAATATCTATTATGTATTCGGCACGGAATATTTTTGCCGTCTGCTTCGATTTATGGCAATAATGTTCTAAAGATTCTCTTCATTTGGAACATTATTGCCATAAACCCTCGCAGACATTTGGCAAAAAATTCCTTATTGTGCCTCACACATAATAGATATTCCTTCATGACGCAAGGCGCCAATTACACATAAGTGAAAACAATATTTACGCTGAACTAAATTCCTGCATCCGTAAAAAATGTTTCCGCGATGGAAAAGCCCAGATTATTCAACTTGGTCTGGAACTGGTCCAAATACTCATGCAATCCGACCTCAAAAATATCTTTCACATCCGTGTAATCGAGCTCAGCGCGCAGCTTGCCCATCTCTTTTTCAGCCCTGGTTTTAAATGCCCCTGTCTGCCCACCGGTGATGGAGCACAAGGACTGCTCGGCCTCGATAAGGCAATGTCG
>CAYZLU010000072.1:0-9242 GCA_964479285.1 uncultured Planctomycetales bacterium
ACCTCATAATGGCGGCGGCCCACCACGTTGGTGTCCAGGTTGGTGCATGAGCTTTGAAGGGGATCAATGGCCGGATACATGCCGCGCTGGACCAGGTCACGGGAAAGGACCACGACTCCGTCGAGCGTGGCGAAAATAGAAACGACCGCAGGGTCTGTCATGTCGTCCGCAGGTACATAAACAGCTTGCATGGCGGTGATGGACCCCCCGCCTTCAACAGACCTTATACGTTCCTGGACTGTGTTGACCTCAGAGGCCAGGGTCGGCTGATACCCTGTTTCCGCAGGGACACGGCCTAAAAGTGTGGAGACTTCCTGGCCACCCTGGATAAAACGGTACAAATTATCCATGAACAAAAGCACATCTTTATTCTTGGCCAGCAGATATTCCGCCATGGTAAGACCGGCGTTGACGACCTCGGCACGGGCGCCGGGCGGCTGGTCCATCTGGCCAAAGGCCAGCATGACTTTAGGAAGCAAATGGCTTTCTTCCAATTCATAGTACAATTCATTGCCTTCACGGATGCGCTCGCCAATGCCGGTAAACACGCACGCACCGCCATGAGCCTTGACGATGTTGTTGATGAGCTCCAAAATAACGACGGTCTTCCCGCAGCCGGCACCCCCCAGAACCCCTGTCTTGCTGCCTTTGATCATGGGATACAACAGGTCAATGTACTTAATTCCCGTCTCCAAAAGTTCAGGAATTTCGCGTCCCTTTTTCTTAAGGTCGAAATTGACCTGCTGAACAGGTTTACGGATCGGGACTGTTTCCGGGCAGTCATAAGGGCCAGACTCATCCAAAGGTTTGCCAGAAGCGTCCATGACGCGGCCAAAACACCCGTCCCCGATGGGGATGGCCGTCGGACGCTTGGTATTGGTACACGGTGCACCTAATTGCAAATTCAACGTTTCGTTAAAAGAAATACAACGCACCAGCCCCGGCCCTAAATGCTCTGCGGTCTGCAAGGTGATTTTCTTGCCGTCAAAAGTCTTCGTTAAAATACAATCATAAACAGCCGGAGCTTCCTCGTCCTCGGGAAAACGCACGTCCACCACAGGGCCCTGCACCGCGGCCACGCGGCCGGTATTGGCTACCACCCCCGGCGGTAAAGGTGCTTCAGGTATCGGTTTATCTGATTTTTCTGCTTTTTCAGCTTTTTCCATTCTTAGACTCCCTTATCCCCTTATTCTAAAAAAGGGAAATAATAATTCAATGTGTCCCGTTTTATTTAGTCACCATCATTCTCGCTGAAAATACCTCACGCAAGCTCTTGTCGATGTCCCCCCGCTTGGCTTTGCGGTACTTTAATTTGACCGCGTCACGCTCTTTGCGCATTTTGCCCAAACTATTGTCTAATTGCTGGGACTGCGCGGCGGCGGCGGCCAAATTGGTATCAAAGAAAATCTCGTAGATCTTGGAGGACAACCACATATCAGCCAGATAACCTGTCATGTCCACGGGATCTGACTCTTCAATGACCCGGCGGAAAGTCTCGACCGTCTGGGCCTGTTTTGGCAGCAGGTCTTCGCAAGGCAGGAGCTTGACCGCGCGGGGCTTGGTCACTGTAAAATCCTTGGGCCACGGATAGACGATCGTGACCTTCCCCATCCTACCTTCCATCACTTCTTTCACTAGATATGTTTTAATGTCAACTGCCACTTCGTAAAAACCACGTTCCTCAACATCTTCCCAGGACTTAACGATTTTCTGCCCCATACCTTCGAGCTTCATGACACCTTTTTTTCCAACCACCACAAACTGGGATTGAGGGGTCTTTTCTTTTTCTTCCATCGCGCGGCCAACAACACGGCTGTTAAGGTCCCCCACAAACCCGCGTTCCGTCGTGATCACCAAGATGGTCAAATTAGGGTTGCTGTTATTGACCAACGGGTGTTGGACCTGGGAAAAACCGACCAAACTGAAAAATTCCGTAAAAGATTCATTAAAACGGTTAAATTTTATCTTTTGGGCCGCCATGGCATGGTACTTCATGTCCGCGACGTCCTTAAGGACCTGAATAAGGTCTACCAATTCGCGGACTTCCATGACCTCAACTTTGACCTTACTGGCTTTACCCATTTAATTAGAATATTGCTTCTCTACCTGCTGTTTTAATGCATTTGCGGATTCTTTTAGGGCATTTTGCAAGCTGCCGTCTAATTGGAGGCTTTCAAACATTAAAATAATGCCACCTGTCACCTTGGGATCGATCTTTGGGTTTAATTTAATGTCCCTAGAAAGCTTGTCTTTAAAGACCTTGGCAATGTCCGCCAATAAAGGCTCAGGGATGGCTGTTGCTGAAATGACATCTGCTGTCTTGATGTCCACGCCAATACGGCTCATGTCCACCTTGCTCAACTTTTCGATAAATTCAGAAATCAAATGTTTGTCCAAAACTTCTTTGACTTTGACACTTAAAATTTCCGTGGTGATCCCAGCGGCATAATCAATGATCTTGATTTCCATCGTCTTTTCGACTTCGCGGCGGATCTGTTCACGGGCGTTTTGGGCCTTGGTGATGATCTCTTCAGCCTCTGTACGGGCTTTATTGATCAGTTCTTCTTTTTGTTTGGTGGTCTGTTCTTCTAACTCTTGACGCATCTTCTTTTCCATGATGTCCAATTCTTTTTTCCGCTTTTGTAATTCCGCGTCTGCTTCCTTGATCTTCTGGTTTAATTCCCCTTCCCTCTGACGGGCCGCCTCGGCATCGCGGTCCAGGCGTTCCTTGGCACCTTCCACGTGTCTAAATATAAAATACCAAATCAAGCCTATGGCCGTCGCCGTGGCAAGGATCAACAAAAAAGCTATCTTTAATATAAAATCCCAACCTGTAGAAATCATATGAAACTCCTGTCTTTCGTAACAGTTTTGTGAAAATTTCTAAAAAAACAACTTTCACACTGACACTGCTTATCTTTAAGCGTTTTGGAGGTTAAACAAAAATATATAGAGGCCTATCAATAATACAAAAGAGATCATCTCGACCAAAAATATTTTCCACCCTGAGGATGCCTGGATTTGAGCGCTTTTAGAAGGGTGGTTTCCTAATTCATTGATCATCTTAGACCCCCATAAACCGACAAAAAAGCACGGCAAGGCTACCGCCACTAAGAACATAAGGATCATTTCCAGACCTTGAAACCAATGTTTGAACCCCATCAGTGTCCCTTGGTCGAAAATAATTGAAAAATAATAAGGATCGCCACAACGGAAATGGCTTCCACAAAAACCAGCATGATCGCCATGCCTACAAAGATCTTTGATGCAGCCGAAGGGTTACGCCCTAAAGCCTTGATGACCGCATAGCCCAGTACCGCAATCACAATGGACGGACCCATTACTGCAATAAACATAATTGTCAAAATAATAAACGTTTCGGCGACCATGGATGCTTAAACTCCCCCCAACCCCCTCTTTGCAAAAAAGAGGGAGGGATTTCTAATGTTTAACCGGTTGATCCTTTGTTGTTTGTGCCGCTGGAACTGTCTTTTCGCTTTCTTCCACTAATATGGTGCATTCATTGGCAAAAAAACGCAAGATCCCCGAACGTATCGGCACGCGCCGTTTCCAGTCGATAACGATATCGCCTTTCTGCACTAACCCTATCAAAGGATAATGATAGGCCAATAATTCGTACTCCGAACGGTCACCGATTATATAAAGACTATTCACATCACTTTCAAAAATCAAATTCTTGGGGCTTAAAATGACACAGTGAAAACTATTCTTGAATTTGGCCAATATTCCCTGTTCCTTTCTTTGCCGATGGCCTTTTTGGCCGTACGCTATTTCTTTCCAGCAGCGGCGGGTTCTGCTTTTTCAGGAGAATCCACGTAATCATCAAATTTATCCGGCTCGGATTTTGTGCGTCTGGCCATGATTTCCTGGACATACACGGTCACCAGATCAGTCATCCCCTTTTCAATTTCCGGTTCTAACTTACGTTTTTCACGGATCAATTTCAAAAGATCGGGGTTGTTTTTACGGGCATATTCTAAAAGTTCATCCTGAAAAACACGGACCTCGGGAATGGTCAATTCATTCATCATTTTTTTGTTAAAAGCGTAAAAAATGATGACTTGTACCTCTTGGGGAACAGGTTTGTCCTTGTCCTGCCGCAGGATTTCCGTCAGGATGGCCCCGCGTTTGAGTTTTTCCAATGTCTCATCAGAATGCCCGCTGGTCTTCAATTTCGAAATACGCAGCAATTCACGGTATTGCAAATATTCCAAACGCAAAGGGCCGGAAAGGTTCTTGATCGCAGACCATTGGACTTTAGACCCGACCCGTGAGACTGACAACCCAAGGTCCAGGGCAGGTTTTTGGCCTTCACCAAATAATGAGGAACTCAAATAAATTTGTCCATCGGTCATGGAAACCAAATTGGAAGGCACGAAAGCTGTCAAGTCGCCTTCCAGGATCTCAACGATAGGGAAAAAAGTGATCGAGCCACCGCCCCGTTTTTCGTCCAAATAACAGGCGCGTTCAATCATTTTAGAATGCAGATAAAAAATGTCCCCGGGATACGAGTCGCGCCCCGGCGGGCGACCCAGCAAAAGGGAAATTTCACGGTAACACCAGGCATGCTTGGTGAAATCGTCAAAACCTATGAAAACATTCTTGCCCTGATGGAGAAAATATTCTGCAACAGAACAAGCCACATACGGGGAAAGGTATTGTTGGCCTGGCGGTGCTGACGCACCCGCTGAAATAATGAGGCTGTATTTGAAACACTCATGGTCTTTGAATAATTGCACGATCTTGGCCATGGCCGAACGCGGTTTACCGATAGCGCAGTAAATGCAAATGACACCGGTACTTTTTTGGTTAAGAATGGTGTCTGTGACAAAGGTGGTCTTACCAGTACTTTTGTCCCCCATGACCAGCTCACGCTGGCCAAAACCAATGGGGATCATGGCATCCAGGACCTTGATACCCGTTTCCAATGTTTTTTTGAGCGGTTGGCGTACCAGGATCGGAGGAGATTCCGGGAAAATGGGGTTTTTCTTGACGAATTCAAGCGGACCCAGACCGTCTAACGGCTCAGCCAAAGGGCTTAAAATGCGCCCGATGAACTTTTCTCCGACAGGGGTTTCAAACGGTTCAATGGAAGCGATGGCTTTGTCTCCGGTCTTTATTTTTTCTGTTTCTTTAATGACCAGGACCTGGGCCTCCTGTTCGTTAAAACCAACGATCATTCCGATCGTACCATAACCAAATTTGATCAGCTGGCCATTGATGCAATTACGAAAACCACGGACAAAAACAATACAACCCCTCATGGCCTTGACGATTACTAATTCTGTGTATTGTAATTGGATGTCGCTCATAAATTCCTTGTGAACTCCCCCTGACCCCCTCTTACAAAAGAGGAGGAAAATCTTAAGGTTTCAGAGACTCCTTTGCTGGAGGCGGCTCGTCTTTTATTTTCTTATCTTTGGAGCGCAGGAGCCAAACCACAAAATTAATGAGAGTCAGTATGCCAACAAAAAGCAATACCCATCCAATAAAACTCCAGGCTGTACTGGTCTCAAATTTCTTGTTGAACATCACCTTGGAAACATCCGAAACATTTTTCAATGATTGTATTTTCTGCAGCACATTTTCAACCTTGCTCTTTTGAAGGTCTTCACGGAAAACTGAAAGCAGTTTCTCCAGGTTCTCAACATCCTTTTGGGTGTCGTTATAGGTATTCTTGTTAGTACGATAAGCGCTGATATGCTCTAAAATCGGTCTCTGCACAGCCTGGGACGTTTCAATGGCCTGCAAATTGGAGGATATGCGGTCCATCAAGATTTTGGCGCTGTCTTCAAATTTAGAATCTTTAAGAAAGTCGAAAGCATATTCAGCGCGGGATTTCAAATAATCAATGTCTTTTTGGTCTACACTCCAAATATCCAAAATACCGATGGAATATTTCTTCTTGTCTCCAGGGGCCAAGTCCTCTTCTTTAAAAAGAAAGGACAATTGTTTGATCTGGTCATAACGGACTTCAAAACCTTCAGCTTCGACCACATCTTCAGGCTTTACTTCCTGGGGCAGATAGTCCTTGTGCTTAAAATGTTTCATCACCTTGGCTGGATTGCTGACTTCAATGGTCAAATGGATCAATCTTGGGGCCTGGTCGATCCCGGGATCAGAACGCCAATAAGACACATCCAGGGCGCTATTTTCTATCCTTTTTATTTCTTTAGTATAGGCCCGGTAATCGTCAATGCGTTTGTCGACGCTGTCAGCGCTGCTGCTTTGTAAATTGACGATATAGTCAATTTTTGACTCCAAGCGGGCCTTCAGGACATCTGCTTTTTGGGTATCGTGCGGTTTGCCAAGGACCTCATAGCCTTTCTCAATTTGTTTCTTGAGTTCCGTGACCTGCTCTGGGGTCACCATCCACTTGTCTTTGACATGGATCTTGAAGGTCTTGGATTCTTTGGGCTTGAGTTTCACGTCCCCGAAAACATAATAATCAGCGTCATCAACGTTGTAATCAAGCTGAAGGCCGTTGGTGTCCAGGATATCTTCCGCGGTCAGTTCCCCGGGAAGGCCGAATTTAATAGACGATGTTTTATCAGTGGTAGCGCCATTGACCGCCACGACATTGATGTAAATGTCAGCATACGCCAAGGTCATCATTCCAATAGAAAGAACGACGCAAACGAATAGTGTCCCAAAGATGCAATTAAGAATATTTCTGTTCATAATCATAACCACCAAAAGTTCTAAATTATATTTGCTGTTTTGATTCTTTGAATTTTCGAACATTTAAATTTGCTTAGAATTCCGGGTTTTTCTCACACATTAATCACTTCCATAGTAACTCTTGACCACTACATCCTGGACATTCATCGCATCTTTTAGGGCCGCGATCTTGGCATTGATCTCTTCTAATTTATCGTTTACTTTTTCCATGTCCTTGGATTCTTTCGCGGAAAGATCAGCGACACTCATTGTTTTCTCGAGGCCAGCCTGCTTGGCTTGCTGGTTTAAGAATTGGGTCAGTTTATCAATGGTTTCCTGGGTCAGGCTCGGGGTATTGGCGTTGCCATTGGTCAACTGGGTGGTGGCATCCTGGATAGTCTGGATGGAATCCTCCAGGTTTTTCAACTTCGCGTAAACATTTGGTGTCGCCCCATTGACTCCCAGATCAGTGATGATCTGCTGGGCATAACTTTGGGCGGCGCTGGCGTTGCTGCTGGCTGTATTGGCCACACCGAATAAGGTGTTGTTCGAATTACTTGAAGCTGTCCCGATGAGGTCTTCTAAAGATTTGATGTTGCCAAAGACCGTGGAGGTGGACGCTGAATTAGTCCCTAACGTGTTCACTATCTGCTCCACATCACTCTTGATCGTTGTGACATCACTGCTTGATGAAACCGTAGCGACAAGCGCCGAAATACTCTTTAATTGACCAAATAATGTTGAGGCGCTGCTGGAATCACTGGGACTGCCTACATTGGTAAAGACCGTTTGCATGTTCGTCATTAACGTATTGATCCCACCCCAATTAATGCCCGTCGTGCTGGAAACACCTAAATCCTGCCAATTGACGCCGCCATGGCTCTCGGAAGCAACGTCTTCCCAATTAACGCCGGTCCTGCTTTCCACAGCAACATCCATCCAGTTGACACCTGTATCGGAAAGTTCAGCCAAGCTTGCAAAATTGATGCCATTATTGGACAATTGACTGACACCGTACCAATTCACATTGGCATAAGACAATACATCAAGCCCTTGCCAATTCATGTTGCTTTCCGATAACTGGCTTATATTGTCCCAATTGACACCGGAATTGGTCATGATATTCAAGTCATCCCAGTTTATGCCTGTATATGATATTTTCCTGACATCATCCCAATTAATTCCTTCTTTACTCAGGACAGCAAAATCGTCCCAATTCACACTAGCGTTAGCCAATGTTGAAATCCCAATCCAATTGACCCCGGAATTTGAAATATTTTCTAATGATTCCCAATTAACATTGGCATCTGCCAATTGTTTGATAGACAACCAGTTGACTCCAGACTGAGACAAGGTACCAATCGCATTCCAATTGACCCCTGTCCTAGTCATCACATTAAAATCACTCCAATTAATCCCGGAATCACTAAGCGATGTCAGTGACGCCCAATTAATGCCGATCTTTGATAAAACCCCGAAATCCGACCAGTTAATACCTGTACGGGTTTCCACATTCATATCATACCAATTAATACCTGTACGGCTTAAGGTGTTTAAGTCACTCCAGTTAATACCGCTATTAGAAAGCACCCCAAAATCATTCCAATTAACTCCTGAACCGCTTATGATTTGCAAGCCTTCCCAATTAACTCCTGCCTGAGTAAACACCGCTAAGGCATTCCAGTTGACACCTGAACTTGTCAGTCCTCCAAGATCATACCAATTGATCCCCGTGTTACTCATTACTCCCAAATCATTCCAGTTAATTCCCGTACGGGTCAAAACATCCATATCAGCCCAATTAATGCCTGTCTTGCTCATGACCCCCAAATTGCTCCAATTAATCCCCGTATTGCTCCATACACCAAAATCACTCCAATTAATTCCTGTATTGCTCATCACTGTGAAATCATTCCAGTTAACACCGGTTTTTGATAAACGACCAATATCATTCCAATTGATGCCAGAGTTTGACATTAACCCAAAACTTCCCCAATTAATCCCTGTACGGCTTATCACATTGATATCGTCCCAATTAATTCCAGTTTCCGATAAACGACCAATATCATTCCAATTTACTCCTGTTTTGCTTAATACTCCAAAGTCATTCCAGTTGATACCTGTATGGCTGACCACGTACATATCATTCCAGTTGATACCTGTCTTGCTTAATACTCCTAAATCAATCCAATTGACGCCTGTATTGCTCATGACCCCAAGATCATTCCAATTGATCCCTGTCTTGCTTAATACTGCCAAATCTCCCCAATTCATCCCTATCTTCGTCATCACTGCTAAATCGCTCCAATTAATGCCTGCATCAGATAATGTATTCACAAAACTTCCCAAATCTGACCAATTAATTCCTGTCGTTGACAATACTTGGATATCGTTCCAATTAATTCCCGTCTTACTTAAAGATCCAAAATCGTTCCAGTTAATGCCTGTCTTGCTCAATACTCCAAAATCACTCCAGTTGATCCCCGTATGGCTCACCACATACAGGTCATTCCAGTTTAATCCTGTCTTGCTTAATACCCCTAAATCATTCCAGTTGATCC
>CAYZLU010000073.1:0-9024 GCA_964479285.1 uncultured Planctomycetales bacterium
CCGAAAACGAAAAGCTTGAACCGACGAGGACGCCAAGAAAACAAAAATAAAAACCAGTGATAAAGCACCGGTAAATATTACCTTGCGCCAATCCACCAATACCATCGTAAATAATATGATTAAATATCCTATCAAAGAACTTCTAGAATAGGTCCAGCATAAGCAGGTCAACAAAAGGACAAGGAAAATAAAATATACCCATCCCCCGATCCAAGATTTTTTACGCCCTATCGACATATATAAAAAATGGATGGCCAGCCCAATGACAGGTAACAAATAGGCCCCAAAACCATTGGCACCGTAAAACGATGAACTTATCCTTTCAGTGGAAACAAAATTCACATTCCCAATATGCTGCCCTTTGATGAAATCTCTACCTGTAAAATGTTGGAATATCCCACTTACGGCTGTTATCAATGCTGATGCCAAGAAAAAGTTCAAAAATATACGGATACGCCTCTCATCTTTAAAAGCTTCCAGAAAACTAAAATACAGCAGGACACATTTAAGGAATTTGCCAAAAAAAGCATACAAACTCAACATCAGATAATGGCTGAAAAAGACTGAAATTATGACAGCCATTGTCAAAAATTGCAGGGGACGATTAAGAAAATTAACAGGAGGGGAAAAACCGAGCCAAATGAAATGTATCTTACCTAGAAAACTTTTTTTGGATGTGCCTAAACGCCAGTCGATAACAATCTGGTTTATTTTCTTTAGAAAATAAAAAAAAACCGCCAAACCCGCGAAAGAATCAAGTAAGGCAATAGAAGCCGGTAACACAAAAATCGAAGCGCACAGAGAAAAAACAATGCCTCGGTCACAAAAGGCCCCAATGGCGCTCGGGGGGAGTGTTGATTTATTTGGAGTAGCCATATTTCTGATAATCAATGCCCAATTCTTCCATGTCCATTTTCATGGGGCCATGGAACCCAAAAGGTGTTTCCATAAAAAAAGCATCCACCACGTCCTTTTGCAAAACCTCCGGACGATTTTCACTTTTGGCAATACTTTCTGCCTTTAGCGACACCTTTTTTGCGGCGATGCCGCGCAGAAAGACCGGGACCTTTGCCAAAACCGCCTCAAAATTTTCCCTGGCCATTTTATCCCAGATAATTTCCATCAGCATTTCATACGATTTATTTTATTCTGGTATCATCCTGACTCACATGATCTTCATAAAAAGTCTTTCCCCAACCAACTATTTTATTGTTGATCAAACAAATCGGGACCTTGTCTTTGGAAAATTGGTATTTTCTCACATAAATATAAAATTCCAACCTTAATTCGTCAGATTTCTTATAAATTTCTATAGAGTCTGGTCTACCCAACAAATTAATCATCTGTACTTTTGTCATGCCATACTGGGGCTCAACAAAAGGTTTTACCTGGTTTTCAGGCAAATGCGCACAACCCATGAAAAAAAGGAACAAACTAATCATCAAAAATCTTTTCATAAAATGTCCATCCCTAAGCCTTCAATCCTTCAGTGAAAGCTTCCTCAAACAAATCTATCGCCAAATCCATTTCTTTATGTGTTATATACAAAGACGGCGCTAAAGTAAAAACATTTTTAAAATATCCTCCGATACTCAAAAGCAGCCCCTGTTCACGTCCAGAAGCAGTTAATTTCCCTTTTAAACCGATGTTCATCACCCTGTCCGTTAATTCACGGTCCGGCGTACGCCCGTCTTTCTGGCAAATTTCGATGCGCAGGGCCAAACCCAACCCATCCACATCCCCAATCTGCGGGTATTTTCTTTTCAATTCTTTAAGCCGGTCCAACAAATACCTGCCCTTTTCAGGGACACTGTTGGAAAAATCAGACTCCTCTATAAGATTCATGACACCCAAAGCCGCAGCAGTGCCTATAGAATTTGAAGAATAGGTGGAGTGGGTTGAACCCGGCGGGAAAACTTCCGGGGAAATCAAATGTTCTTTGGCCCATATGCCTGATAGGGGGTTCAGGCCATTGGTGCACGCCTTGCCAAAAACAATGATGTCCGGGACAACGTCAAAGTGCTCAATCGCCCACATTTTACCCGTTCGATAAAAGCCCATGTGCACTTCATCATCCACGAATAAAATCTGGTGGCGGTCGAGCAGCCCCTTCAACTGTTTAAAATAACCCTTTGGGGGCACAATATAACCTCCGGTGGCCTGCAGGGGTTCGACAAAAAATGCCCCATATTCGCAACTTTTGGTCTTGGGATTTACCAAAGAATAATATTCTGATTCGAATAATTTCTCAAATTCCTTAAAACAAGACATGTCGCATCATTTGTCCCCGCGGTCAGAGGGACAACGAAACTGGTATGGGTATTGGACAAAATGCGCCCTGTCCGCGAAATGCCCGAAATGTTCACGATAGCGATAGCTGGAAGTGATCGCGGTGGCCCCGAGTGTTCGGCCATGATATCCGCCCATAAAGGCAAAAGCAGAATTTTTCTTAGTATGGTTACGGACGATCTTGATGGCGTCCTCGATAGCGGACGCTCCGCCGATATTAAAATGCACCCTGCCTTTTTCACCAAAAGTTTTCTCAATATTCTTGGCTATTTTTTCGGCAAGCAGGATTTTTTCTTCATGCAAATATTGGCAGGACAACTGGGGAAGCGCGTCAATCTGGTCTTTAACGATATTGTTTATATATTCATTCTTATATCCAAAATTGGCCACCGAATGCCACATTTGTAAATCAAGATACTGGGTCCCTTGCCTGTCATAAAGATAAACCCCCTCAGAACGGCTAAAGATTTTCAGCTCTTTGGCATAATGAACAGTGTCTCCCCAAGAACAATATTGGGCCTCTTTGGCCAAAAGTATCTCTTCTTTGGAGAGAATTATGTCTTTCCCAGGACACGAGAGCTGATCCATGATTTTCACCTTTCAAAAACAAAGTAATGACAAGAATTTTTAATTATAGCACAAATAAAGAAACTGTCATTTAATTAAACTTCAACGCAACAGTTCTTTGCGCATCTGAAGCAGTTCTTTGTGGCGTTGAGGATTTAATTTGGGGTAGGACATTCTTAATTTCTTAAGTGTATCAACAATGATCTGGGAGATGATCAGGTGCGCATTTTCTTTATCATCGGCAGGGACAATATACCAGGGGCAGTCGGCTGTGCTGGTAGCGCTCAGGCAAGCCTCATAGGCCTTCATATAATTTTTCCAGAATTTCCTCTCTTGTATGTCGGCAAGGCTGATTTTCCAATTCTTTGATGGATCATCCATGCGTTTAAGAAAACGTCGGCGCTGCTCTTCTTTTGAAAGATGCAGGTAAAATTTGATGACCCTGGTCCCATTATTATAAAGATGTTTTTCCAGACCCCTGATGGAGCGGTAGCGTTCTTCCCAAATGTTCTTCCGGTTTAAAAGATCCGCCGGTATCTGTTCTCCCTGCAAGATCTCAGGATGGACACGGACAATCAACACTTCTTCATAATAAGAACGATTGAATATGCCGATCCTCCCCCGCTGAGGCAGGTCCCTGGTAGTGCGCCATAAAAAGTCATGATCCAACTCCTCAGGGCTGGGGTGCTTGAAGCTAAAAACCTGGCATCCCTGGGGATTGACGCCGGACATCACATGCTTGATGGCCCCGTCTTTGCCGGCAGCATCCATCGCCTGAAAAATCAACAATAGGGCATAGCGGTCATCCGCGTAAAGGACATTTTGCATATTGCTTAATTCTTCAATGTGCCGGACCAAAACATCTTTATATTGGTCCTTGGATTTATAAAACGGCTTGATCATGGTCGGGTATTTTTTAAGTTCAACGCTAGACCTTTCCATGACCTGAAAATCTTTGATATTGATCTTCATTGTTTTCCTTTACTGGGAACCCGTGGGAGCAGACTCAATCTTCTTACCGGGCGAAGAAAGTGTATTGGCAACATCATTATCAGGCGGATGGGAAATATTTTCAATATCAGTCTTCAAAGATTTTATACTTTCTTTCAGCTCCGGGATATTTAAACCAGCCAAGTAATCACCAAAACTTTTGATCTGGCCCTGGGAATCATCCATCTTCTTATCAAGCTGTGCCAAAACAGAGACATAATCCTTCTGCCATCCTTTCATGTCCTGCTTGATGGCGTCTGCTTCTGCCTTAATATCCACCAGGGAAGTCTGGATGCTTTTACTCTCATTTTCTATTTGCTGCCGTTTTCCTATTTCCTGAAGCAACGCATCTTTCTGGGCAGTGACCACGTCTTTTAGTTCAGCCGCAACATCTTTCTGGGCCTTGACCTGCTGCAGGGCATCCGCCAAATCTTGGCTTAAACGTTCAATCTGGTCCTGCTGGTATTTAAATTGATTACCATTGACCTTGGACTCTATCTGGAATTGTTTACTAATGGCATCTATTTCCGCCTTTTGCTTTTCACAAAAATTATAAAGCAGCACGTTAAAGGCCACGGCAATGACCCCTATGATCGAAATAACGACCTTAAAAATGATGTCCCTTGAGTTCATAAAGTCAAGTATACCTGATAAAAACCATCTTCGCCAATTTTCAACGCGCAAGAATACGCAAAACACGCAAGAACCGGTTCTCAAATTGTGCCAAAAGTGTTATGATGTAGGCATGTCTCTGGAATATTATGAAAATTTCTTGTGCCCCTACTGCGGGGAAACTAACCAACTTTTAGTGGATGTCAGCGGAGGGTCCCATCAGGAGTTGGTGGTGGATTGCGAAGTTTGCTGTGCGCCCATTGTTGTTCGCTTGCAAATTCGGGGAGAAGATGTGATTGCCATTGATGTACAGAGGGAGAATGGATAATTCATTCATTAATTAAGATACTCTTCAACCGGCGTACTCAAGAATTTTTCAAGTTTAATACCATACTCTCCTACCAACAAGGTCTTTGCTTTAGGGTATTTCTCCTGAAAGGCATCAAAGGCCTTGTCCCCTGTCTCAAATCCTGTTTTTACCTCAATGCCTAATATTTTTTCGCCACGTTTAACAACAAAATCAACTTCATCGTGACCTTCACGCCAATAATAGATCTCATACCCATTAACCAAGGCTTGATTATAAAGGTACGCACCTACTGCCACTTCTACTAACCTGCCATAAATTGCCTTATCGCCAAATATTTCTTTCTTGCTTTTAGTTGATAATGCCGTCATCAATGCCGTATTTAACGGTAACCATTTTGGCGATGACTTTTGCCTATATATCCCACTACCCTTCCATGCTTGAAGACCGCCCAATAAAAAAGCCGATTCCAAATATTTTTGATAATTTATAAGCGTTAATTTACTTCCGACATCATTGAGATCACCTAAAATTTTCCCATAAGATAATATCTGTCCCCCGTACTCACAACCTAAGTACAGCAATTTCCTTAAAAGCACAGGCTTTTGAACATCAGTCAAAATCATAATATCTCTTGTGATCGCTGTTTCAACCAGGGAGTCGGTCACAAATTGCTTCCAACGTATTTCATCTTTTTTTAACTCATACCCTTTTGGGTATCCGCCAAAAAATAAATATTCTTCAAAATTACACCCAAAGGCCTTTTGGCATTCCAAATAGGACCAATGGGTAAAACGGATAATTTCAAATCGTCCGGCCAGAGATTCTGGAAGCTTTTTTTGAATCAGGAGAGCCGAAGAACCAAGTAGTACAACTTGAATATTATTTCTTTCATAGGTGTCTTCATCCCAGAATTTCTTAACAACATTAGACCACCCTTCAATCTTTTGTATTTCATCAAGGACTAAAACGACCTTCTTCCCCCCCTTTGCCAATCTCCTTGCCTCATCCCAATACTGGGCTACAAACCTATGATCCGGTGGAATTGGTAAATCTGCCAATGCATAAACAGAAGGATACCCTAATTCTTCTATGACCTGTCGAATCGCTGTGGACTTACCCACCTGACGCGGCCCTAAAATAATCTGTATAAAATTTCTTTTTTCTTTTAATCGATCAGAAATGGTGTGAGTAATTGTTCTTTTAAACATTTATTCGCCCCTATATTATCGTTCTATAGAATGAACGATTTCGTTCTATGTAATGAACGAATTATACTGCTACCGTATTTAATGTCAAGACCAAAATTTAGTCTTTTCATTTTTTGATCATGATAGCATAGGGGAAATAAACTTACCAATCTACCGGGTAGTAGTCTTTGAGGAATTTACCGCACCAATGGGTCCCTGTCAAAATCCCATGAAAAAAGGGGTCGCAGACACGGGCGGCGCCGTCCACGATGTCCAAGGGGGGCTGAAAATCATGGTTTTCCTGCTTGCGGGTGGACAAGGCAATGGGGTCTTCATCAGTGACCCACCCTGTGTCCACAGCATTCATATAAATGCCGTATTTGACCAGGTCGCGGGCTGAAGTGTGTGTCAGCATGTTCAAGGCGGCCTTGGCCATATTGGTGTGCGGATGGCGGTCGGTCTTGGTAAACCGGTGGAATTTTCCCTCCATGGCAGAGACATTCACCATATGTTTTTGTCCGGTATTTTCCCTCTTCATCATGGCACAAAGTTTATTGCATAAAACAAAAGGGGCAATAGCATTGACTAACTGCAGTTCGATCATCTCAGCAGTGGGTATGTCTCCCAGCCCCAATCGCCAGCTATTGACTTCCCTCATGTCTACCTGCTGCAAATCCGCGTCTAATCTTCCTTGAGGAAATGCTTTTGTGACTTGTAAAGCATGGTCGTGAGTATAAGGGATTTGGGAAAGTTTAGCGGAAGCGCTTAGGCCTATGCCGGGCATAGTCCCATTCCAGGCCAGTGCCGGGACCGGTGTGTCTGAACTCCCCCTGGCCCCCTCTTTAAGAAAAAGAGGGAGAAATATTTTGGATTTGCATGCTTCAAAAGAACTAAGCAAGCCCTGAATTACCGTCGGTAAATCCTTAAAATCACGTGATTCATTGTCCATCAGATGGGCATAAAATCCTGGAGGGCGCCTTACCGTTTGCGCGGCATTATTGATCAGCAAATCCAAACGGTCATATTTTTGTTCGATATAATTACAAAAAAGCTCGACGCTCGGTGTATGCCGCAGGTCTAAACCATAAATGTCCAGACGCTTGGACCATTCTTGAAAATCAGCTTCCCTGCCATAGCGGAGAGCTGCATCAATGGGAAAACGGGTGGTGGCAATGACATGGGCACCGGCGCGCAACATCATCAGGGAAGCCTGATAGCCGATCTTTAAACGCGCCCCGGTGATGAGGGCGACCTGGTTTGCCAAAGATGCTGTCTGAAAACGTTTCGCATAATTAAACTCAGCGCAAGCGGGGCACATCGCATCATAAAAAAAATGCACCTTGGTAAATCCACTTTTGCAGATATAACACGCCCGGGGATTTATTAGTTCAAGTTCCTGGAAAGCCCCCTGTTTGTCCGCATGTGAAACGGCTTTGGGCGCCATGAACACAGCCGCTTCTCGCGCGGACCTGATACCTGTGGACCTCCGCAATTTTCGCTCATGGTCATCAATCCTCTGCTTTTTAAGGCGGATCCTGTCTTTTTTCCTTTTCCGGATCTCATCCCGGTCAGGGCGGGAAATTTCTCCTGCGGCCTTAAGGACCGCGATCCTTTGTTCCTTGGACAAATGGGCAAGCTCAACGCTGTTCTTGACTAAATCATCCAGCAAGTCGATGCATTTTTGTATTTCTTCTTTAGTGTATTTCGGATCCATATTCAACGTGATCAAAATTTCCCCCTCCCTAACCCTCCCCACAAGGGGGAAGGAATACATATTACTTTTTAGACGGGGTAATAGATTTTCAAGTGGGATTTTAGGGTCTTAACATCCACTTGGCCTGCGGCTGTAGGTTTGTTTAAGAAGGTGTAGGTGTATTGGCTTCCTGCGGCTGGAAACACCAAACGTGAAATGGCACCCAAAGGCCCCAAGGACATGGTAATGAGCCCATGCTTGCGATGGCGATGGGTGAACGCTAGCATGGTCATAACATCATCGAAAGAATTCGCCTTGGCCGCGATTTTAACGACGTCGGCCCTTGTGCTCAACGATTTTTTGAGAATGGATCCCAAATCCCGCGGCATACCTTCAAGAAAATGGCTGGATACAATTACTTTTTTCTTATGTTTACGGGCCAAGCCTATGACTTGCATTAACAAGGGTGAACTTAGTTCTATATCAACCATGTCCACCAAGTCCAAGGCATTTTCAATGATCTGTATTTTGAGACCATCGGAAAATATTTTGACGGCCCCTTCTTTCTTTTGATTGCGCAGGGTCAATAATAAAGGGATTTTCAGGAGTTTGCGGTGCTTTATTTGACCGATGACATGGCCCAGATTCAATTCTTTAAACAGATCAACGCGCAGTTCAAGCAAACCAACGCCCAAATTTTTAATTTGGGCGTTGGTTTCCTGGTCGGTAATGACTAAGGCTATATGACGGTCAAAAGATTGCTTCGTCACTTCGTTCCTCGCAATGACACTCTTAAATAACCGCTTCAGCTTCTTTGGCCGCCATGTCCAAAAAGGACTTGATCCGGCGGGAGCGTGTGGGATGGCGCAGTTTGCGCAAGGCCTTGGATTCAATCTGGCGCACACGCTCACGGGTGACATTAAATTCCGCCCCGACCTCTTCCAGGGTGCGGCTAGTACCGTCCATGATCCCGAAACGTAATTCCAAAATCTTGCGTTCGCGGTCATCCAAGGTAGAAAGCACGGAAGTGATCTCTTCCTTAAGCATGGAATGCAAGGTCGCATTTGCGGGAGAAACAGCTTTTTTATCTTCAATAAAGTCCCCAAAATGCGTATCTCCCTCATCACCGATAGGTGTCTGTAAAGAAATCGGGACCTGGGAAATCTTTAAGATTTCTTTGACCTTGGTCACCGGCAGGCGCATTTCCTTGGCGATTTCCTGGGCAGAAGGCTCACGGCCGTATTCCTGCACAAAGACGCGCGAGACGCGGATGATCTTGTTGATGGTCTCAGTCATATGCACCGGGATGCGGATGGTGCGTGCCTGGTCCGCGATGGAACGCGTGATGGCCTGCCTGATCCACCAGGTGGCATAGG
>CAYZLU010000074.1:0-9022 GCA_964479285.1 uncultured Planctomycetales bacterium
TAGAGTTTTCCTATGGCAGCTGTATCATCATACACGCAAACCATGTCTTTTTGAAGCTCGGATTTGATTTTCTTGGCCAGGGCCACAATACCTTCATTCTTCTTCAGCAAAGGCAAGACAGCCACCTTGATAGGGGCCAATTTAGGATGAAATTTCAGGACCACACGCAAGGTGTCATTGACTGTTTCTTCATGATAGGCATCCACGAGAAACGCCAGGGTCGCCCTATCACACCCGCCGGAAGGTTCAATCACATGAGGGAAAAACTTCTCATTGGTCACCGGGTCCTGGTACTGCAAATCTTTGCCTGAGAATTTGGCATGCTGTTTTAAATCATAGTCTCCGCGGTTGGCGATGCCTTCCAATTCAGACCATCCAAATGGAAAATTATATTCCACGTCAGTGCAACCGGCTGCGTAATGGGCCAATTCATCCTTGTCGTGCACGCGCAGTTTTAAATTTTCTTTTTTCATGCCAAGGTCAATGTACCATTTAAAACGGGCATCAATCCATTCCTGGTATTTCTCTAAAGCTTGCTCGGGCCTGCAGAAATACTCGATCTCCATTTGTTCAAATTCACGGGTACGGAAGGTAAAATTGCCAGGGGTGATCTCATTACGGAATGACTTACCGATTTGAGCAATACCCAAGGGGAGTTTGCGATGGGTAGAATCTATCACATTGGCGAAATTAACAAAAATCCCTTGCGCCGTCTCAGGCCGCAGATAAACCACCGACGACGAATCCTCCATGGCACCGACATTTGTCTTAAGCATCAAATTAAATGCGCGTTCGGCCGTAAATGCTGTCCCACCGCAATTCGGACATTTGCCGTTTTTAAGCTGATCGGTACGCAATCGCCTGGAACAAGCGGTGTTTTTACAGTCCACCATCATGTCGGCAAAATTGGCCGTATGCCCAGATGCCTCCCACGTTCGAGGATGCATGAGAATGGCGGCGTCAAGCCCAACGACATCATCGCGGAAATGCACCACTGTCTGCCACCAGGCATTCTTGACATTACGCTTGAGTTCAGCCCCCAGAGGGCCGTAATCCCAAGCGCCGTTAAGGCCGCCGTAAATTTCGGAAGATTGGAAAATGAAACCCCGGCGTTTGGCAAGGGCCACTACTTTGTCCATCAAATTTGCTTGTTCCATGAGGATTGTTATTCTATCAAAAGTACGCTAAAAAGCAACTTTAAAACAAAACGAAAAGGCCCAACACCCCCCTTGCGACAAAAAAAGACACTTATAACAATTTTCCCACTACATAGGGAAGAACGCTTTCAGTCCTTAGAATGCGGGGGCCTAAATCTATGGGATGGCAGCCGGCAGATTTCAATAATTCAATTTCATAATCGATAATGCCGCCCTCAGGGCCGATGATTAAGGTTATGTCTTTGTCTGGATTCCCGCTTAAAGCACTCGGGAATGACAGAGACGCTTTGGCAGAATTTTTATCAGGATGGGCGACCAGGGCCAATTTTCCTTTGATAAGAGCAGGTAGTTCATCTTCTACAAAAGGCTTGAATCCTTTTTTAAGAATGACCTCTGGCATTACGGTGTCTTTGGCTTGTTCTAAACCCAAAATTAATTGTTCTGTAATGACTTGTGTCTTAAGCGCAGAGGAATTCCACAAACTTTTTTCGACCCGGTTAAAATTAAGGACGATTATTCTCTTAACGCCCAGCATGGCAGCGGAGAATAAAATGCGCTTGAGCATGGGGGGACGGGGTAAAGCCAAAATCAGCGTCAAAGGCAAAGGCCCGGGAGGGTGAGTATGAAGATTAACATCTAGGTCGAGGTAATCATTCCCTGTGGCGACCAAGGTCCCCTGGCCCATCAGACCGTTGACCTTCCCAACTGTCAGGCCTTGGCCGAGCTGGGGTTTTAGGATGTCCTGGATATGCGACAGCCTGCGGCCCCCTAGACGGACACGATTAGGGGAAATAAAATCGGGGTCGAAAAGTAGAATTAAATTCATTTTAAAAGATTTGAACCATTACCATTCATAACTGGGCATGCAATTTCTTGATCTCATCTGGAAGTAAATGAAAAGAATGGGCATCATCGGGGAATTGGCCGGAACTGACTTCTTTTTTATACTGTTTAACTGCTTGCAAGATTTGTGGACCTAGGTCCAGGTATTTTTTACTGAATTTCGGCTGATAGCGGTTAAAAAGACCCAGCAGGTCATGGATCACCAAGACTTGCCCATCGCAATGAGGCCCTGCACCTATGCCGATGGTAGGGACCTTTAATTGACCGGTAATTATTTGTGCGACTTCCTGCGGTATGCATTCTAAAACCACACTAAAACACCCTGAATCCTGCATGACCCTGGCATTATTGATGATCGTTTGAGCAGATGACGCATCCTTGCCCTGCACCTTCATCCCCCCTTGTTTTTGGGCAGTCTGCGGGGTCAGTCCTACATGACCCATCACCGCGATACCCGCTTTAGCAATGGCCGAGGCCACTCTGGGGCAGTCTTCAAACCATTCTAATTTTACGGCCTGACAGCCTTCCTTGATGAATTGCCTGGCATTATCCACCGCGGCACTGGGATTCAACTGATAAGAATCAAAAGGCATATCACCGACCACTACAGCGTCCTTGACCGCACGCACCACAGCCCTGGTATGATGCAGCATTTCTTTCATACCCACTTCTGTCGTAGACTCCAGGCCTAAAACAACATTGGCCAGGGAATCTCCCACTAAAATAATATCGATACCCGCCTCGTCCAAAAAAGAGGCCATCGGGTAATCGTACGCTGTCAGCATAGTGATACGCTCTTGCTTGGATTTTTTGGCGATGATCTGTTCGACTGTTTTCATTTTAAATACTCAATGATCTTGTGCGCTGCTGCTTTGCCGCCTGCTATGGCCTCCACCACTGACCCTCCAGCAGTCACAGCACTGCCACAAGCAAAAACCTTTTCTACGCTGGTCATACCGGTTTGGGCATTTGCCCATATAGAACCATCTTCATCCCACTTTAACTGCGGTAAAACCTGCCTTAAGAAATCATTTGGCCGCTGGCCATTGGCAAGGACCACCATCTGGGCCTCTACCAACACAGGCCCATCATCTGATGGCTCAAGCCTCAAACCGCCATCCCCATCAATGATATCCAATTTACAACATTTAACACCCTGAACAAAACCAAGCTCATCACTGACTATTTCGAGGGCCTTCATCGAATGGATGTCAATCCCTTCTTCTCTTGATTGTTTTACAATTTCATGATCGACACCAGCTTGTTCTTCAAAGCCCTCGAAAATCACCTGGACTTGACTGCCTAAACGAGAGGCCAAACGCGCTGCGTCAAAAGCCGACTGCCCGCGGCCTATAACCACTGTTTTGGCCGCTGATATTTTCTGTTCCCTGGCTTGAAGTAAAGCATCTTCTTTATTGGTCGATTGTAACCGATACAAAAACTCCATATCGTAATACACTCCAGCGAGACTGCTGCCGGGCAGATCACTAAAACGTGGAAGGCTGGCCCCCGTTGCCAGCAATACCGCTGAAAACCCGCGCATAAAAATCTCGTCAATCATCATGGTACGGCCAAACACTACATCTGTCTGGATTTCCACTCCCAACAATTTCAATTGAGAAAACTGCTCATCAAGCACCCTCTGTGGGAGGCGGAATTCCGGTATTGCGTAACGCAAAAGCCCTCCTGGCTCATGCGCCGCCTCAAAAATGGTAACACCAAAATTCAATTTGGCCAGATAATAAGCAGCGCTCATGCCCCCGGGGCCTGAACCGATGATGGCCACTTTTTTCCATCGAGGGGCCGAAACCAGTCTTTCCGCTTTTGGCTGCCCGAAATCGGAAGCAAAACGCTCAAGCAGGCGAATGGAAATCGGGTTCCCATCCGCATGAAAAACACACACCTGCTCGCAAGGCGCCGGGCATAGGCGGCCGCAAATCGCGGGAAAAGGGTTTTCTTTTTTAATGCGTTCCAGGGCCAATATATTGTCCCCTTCGCGTAATAAGCGGATAAACCCAGGGATATCAATCCCCAAGGGACATCCCGGCAAACAAGTGGCCACGGCACATTGAGGACAGCGACGGGCTTCATCTTGGGTTATTTTCTTGTTGAACCCCAAAGAGACTTCACCAAGCCTGCGAACCCTGGTCTCCTTAGGCTGATAGATGGGGTTTGGTTTTCCCATGACCGCGGCTCCATTGCATCCATGCGTTGTGATAAATCTTGATAATCGACCATATGCCCGTCAAATTCAGGCCCATCGACACAAGCCAATTGGAATTGTCCATTTATTTTGACCCTGCAAGACCCGCACAAACCCAAACCATTGACCATATGGGGGTTTAATGTCACCCGCAAGGGGATATTTCTTTCCCTAGTCATAAGGCTTGCCGACTGCATCATCTCAACCGAACCAATAGCATAGACCCGATGGACAGTGTACTTGTTTAATAATTCTTTCAAAATCCCTGTGGCCAGACCTTTACGTTCATAGCTACCGTCATTGGTTGTGATAAATGTCTCATCGCAGACCACCCGCATCTGAGATTCCAGCATCAACACTTTTTTAGATTTGGCCCCGATAATGCCAATGACTTTGTTGCCTTTTTTTTTCAAACCGCGGCAAATCGGCAGAATTTGTGCCGCTCCAACACCGGTCGCCACACAAATGACCAGGCCGTACTTATCCATCTGGGCCGCCCTGCCTAAAGGCCCCACCATCTGATAAATGCATTCTCCAATAGACAGGTCCCCTAACTTCCTGGTGGCATGGCCCACTTCATGGACCAGCAAGGACACCATGCTGCGGCGCTCGTCACTGTCAACAATTGTCATAGGGATATTGGTCTCTCCAAAAACGGGAGTGACCATCACAAACTGGCCAGGCTGGGCCCGGGCCGCGATTAATGGTGCTGATATATCGATTTTTTTAATATCCTGGGCTATGACTTGTTTATGGATGATTTTATACATACTTGCGGGCCCCATTAAAAAAACACCCATGGAGGAGGCATGGGCAATGTTGATGCCACGGCCACCGCCTGACCTGCCAAACCAAACATGCCGCCGATGATCTCTGCCGGAATACTTAAAAGCTCACAGCCGCTTTGTGTCAAACAAACCACCAACATCAAAAGAAAAAGCCATTTTCTAGACACCAACAGACTCCCCTGAGAAATTGGTTCCTTATTTGACTAATAATTCTGTTTCCAAAGTCTTATCACCAAACCGCACAGTGACCGCCTGGGCATCGATAGACTCCAGACCTTTCAACACCGGAGACAGGACATTGTCCATGTTATACATGGTCAATTTGGCCGATTGGGCACCTAGGGCATAATTGTCCAAAAGGCGTGACAGGTCCACTTTTTGCTCCACATAATTGGCAATATCATCACGGATAGACTGTTCTTCACGGCTTAAGTTTTCCATTGACCCATTAATGAAAGCCGCATCTTCAATGGCTTTATCTGACGATGAAGCATTCTTAAGCTGGATTATTTTCTTTTGGGCCAGAACCAACTCCGCGCTCTTGTCAGCAATCGCTTCGTCTAATTCCTGTTTCTTATTGTCTCCGTCCTCTTTATAAGCTGCGGCCATGGTGACCTGGCCGGACAAATATTTATCGACCCATCCCAAAAAATCCTGGGCACGACGCGATAATTCAGCCGTTTTCATCAAGGTCACAGAATGAAATTTTTCCCCCTTGGCCAAACTGAATTGTTCAACCGTGTCATCAGAAATAATAGAACGCAAAGAATTATTATACGCATCAATGGACCTCTTCAGCAACTGCCGGCTGGTTGCGACCAATAAATAATCGTCCAGAAAACTATATCCCGGATCCATATTGGCCCCCATCGGCAAAGTAATATAATGGATACCCACGTGATCATACTCTTCGCTTTGCAACGGCATGATCGGGTTTTGGGTAAATTTCTCCAATATGCGCTCCGCTGCCGGACGGTCTTGTATCCTGACAAAAAGTAAAAGACGGGGAAAAGGATAGGTGCCCTGCATATCAACATCCGTTAAATAACCGCCGAACTCATGGCCTAATACCGGTAAAACGTCCTTTTTGATGCTGATATGGAAATGTTTTTCTATTCTATGTTTGAATTTTTTAATCCCCTGGGCCAATTCCATGTTCTCTTCAAGACCACGTTTGGCAGTGGACCAGGATTGTTCAAAATCTAAACACCCTCCCCAATTATAAGCAATAACATTGACCGGAACTAATTTCAAAGTATCGTTGGCCAGGGCCGGGCAGCTAATGAACTTACGCATCCCGGAGGTCATACGGTTTTCATCCAACCCCACTATCATTTTATATTTGCTCACCACCCCAGGCATATAAGATAAACCTAACATCGGGAACGCTGCAGTATGATAACCCAAAGGTATCAGCCTGGAATCTATTTCATCCCGCCAAAAATCCGAAAAAAGATTGAGGTTCACAAAAGCCAATCCATCGCCCTTTGGATAAGAATTCTTGCGCGCAAAATTAAACAAAGGGTCCCCCCGCAAAGAACTGTCTTTGTCCTGATAAACATCCACCACCTCTTCTAGCTGTCCCACTGACTCAGGGGCAACAATCAACAGGTCCCTGATACGCACATAGGCCAACCTTAGACCTTGTTTTTTGAACGCAATATGATTAATGACCCGTCCCTTGTATCTCTGCTGCCTGACGCTGACACCATCAATCCAATGAAAAAAATGGCTAAATAACTCTTTTACCCTAGTTGATAAAGTCAGGCGAAAGACAACAAAAATCTCGTAGGAACCATTCTGACGATAGACAGCCACAGCCGCTTCTTTGTTTAAGAATTCTTTAATCAGAGGGTAGTTTTTGACAAGATCTTTTTGCAATATCTGGAGACTGCGGATGTCTTTAGAAGAAAAATTATTACGGTTCAAAACAGCTGTCAAATCAATGGCCGCTATGTTTTTTCCAAAATCTGAATTGATCACCTGGTCAATATGCTCATCCATATTCGCCAAACGGGCAAAAACCAGCGGATGGGACGGCAGTACCCTGTCTACCGGTAACCCTGGCCGTTGACACCATACCCAAAGGCCAATCAACAAAATTGAAAAAATATTAAATGTCCAAACAATTATATTCCTCATAAAACATTCCCCACCCTTTTAGGGTGATTATCCTATGCCAAAAAATACTTTTGCATTGGAGTTGACGGTGGTTAGGGCCTGTTGTTCATCTATTTTCTTTAATTGGGCCAAGGCCTTCCATGTTCTTACTACGTCTTTTGGTTCGGCCATAAAAAAATTTTCGGCGTCTTTAAACTTGACTGGTGAATCCGTTTCAACAAGGATCCTTTCTAATGGTGCATGCGCCATGGCCTCGCGCGATTCGGGACTATAAGCAACACTGGGGCTGGTTGACACATAATAACCAGCTTCGAGAATTTTATCCAATATATCCACCGGACCGCTGTACCAGTGAAATAAAGCACGCTTTACCCCGGCCCCATTGGCCATATCCAAACAATCCTGCCACGCCCCACGGCTGTGAATGATGATAGGCAGGTCAAACTCACAGGCCAAATCTAAATGAAAACTAAAAGAATCTTTTTGTTTTTGACGCTCTACTTGATCTTTACGCACCCACTTATACCAATAATCCAATCCTGTTTCACCAACGGCAATGGCCTGTTTTACATGTGCGCGCATAAAATCAAAGGCCGCCTGTTGGGCATCCAGCTTAACCATGCCAGGATGTACGCCTAAGGCTGGATGGATTTTAGGCTGTTGGTTGCTTTGACATCGTGCGCTTTCGGCTATGGCCAAGACTTTTTTCATGGAATCGAGATCGACACTCATGGCCACAATATCACTGACCCCTGACACACGGGCACGTTCAATCGCACCAGGCAAATCTTCGAGCTGATCGATGTGCGCGTGGGTGTCAATGATATTCAAAAGGCCTCGTTCCTTATAGTCGTAAAACCATGCTCATTTACTATCCACAATAAATGTCACTGGACCATCATTGGTCAAGCAAACTTCCATCATGGCTCTAAACACTCCAGTCTCTACTTTCGCCTTGGTGGCTTTTAATTGCGTCACAAAATAATTATATAATTCTTCTCCTAGCACTGGATCAGCGGCCTCATCAAAAGAAGGCCTGCGGCCATGGTCGCAATTGCCGTAAAGGGTAAACTGGGAAACAACCAAAAATTGGGCCCCTGTTTCCATGGCTGACACATTCATCTTACCTTGTGCGTCTTCAAAAATGCGTAATTCCGTAACTTTTTTTACGAGGTAATCTGCCGAAAATCGGGTGTCGCCACGGGCAACACCTAAAAAAAACAATGCTCCCCCGGTAATTTGGCCGACTATTTGCCCCGCCACCCTGACTTGTGCCTCTTTGACCCTTTGAATGACCAAACGCATTCTGTTAATTATAGGTTCCTCATTCATGTGCGTCAACCATTTAAAAGACTCATATCCTTCGCATCTCATGCCCAGGATGACCCAGTCATTTCAACCCGGCCATTTGACAATGTCCCTCCTTTGTGTTACAAAATCAAACATGGACCTCAAAGAACTTTTAACCCAGCACAGCTTCCCGCAGGCATTCATTGACGTTCTGACAGCCTCTGGCATTACCACCCTGCACCCACCCCAGGCTGAAGCCATCCGTAAAGGGGTGCTGGACAAGAAAAATGTGGTCATGGCCGTGCCTACAGCCGCCGGTAAAACCCTTATTGCCGAGCTATGCATGCTTAAATCCATTCTCCAAGATGGAGGTAAAGCCTTGTATATCGCGCCACTCAAGGCCCTGGCCAGTGAAAAATACCATGACTTTAAGAAAAAATATGGACCTTTAGGCATCAAGATCGGTATTGCTACCGGAGACTTGGATTCACCGGGCAAATACCTGGACCGCTATCAAATATTGATCGCGACTGCAGAGAAAGTCGATTCCATCCTGCGCTCAAAAGCCGGGTGGCTCATCAACTCCCTTTCGGTGATCGTCCTGGACGAAATCCATTTTA
>CAYZLU010000075.1:0-9010 GCA_964479285.1 uncultured Planctomycetales bacterium
CTCGCTTAAATTGGCCCTCATATTTACTTCCGTCTGTATAAAGAAGGACCCCCTCGCCGTCATAAAGCCCATATTTAAATTCGCCTTCATACCTGTCGCCATTAAGGTCGGTCAATACTCCCAGGCCATCGAAAAGTCCGTCTTTAAATTGGCCTTCATAGATGGAACCGTCTTCTTGCTTTGTTTTACCTTGTCCGTCCTTGATCCCCTGGGCTTTCGAAAAGCCGGGACTTAATAAAACAACGGCGATCATTAATAGTCCCCATTTTTTGACCATAACCATTCCCGTTTCATTCCTGGCCCGCCCGGTACATAATGACGTTCACTTTCTCCAGGGTGATTAGTCCCTCGGAGACCATCTCATCAAGATGAGGCAGAAACGCCATGATTTTTTCCTCACTGTCGACCATTTCAATGATCATGGGCAAGTCTTCAGATAGCCTTAAAATCTTGGCCGTATGCATATGGCTTTTACACCCGAAGCCCATACACCCTTTAATGACCGTTGCACCTGCCAGGTGTTCCTTGCGTGCCAGGTTTACAATGGCTTCATAAAGCGGTGACCCTTGCCATTTGTCCTGTTCACCAATAAAAATCCTTAATAATTTACCTTCTGCGGGAATTTTCATATCTAACCCTCTTTCAATTACCCTTCACCCAAGGGAAAGGAAACATCAAATAATCTCGCCTAATAAAACCCCGATCCTGAAAACAATAAAACCGATGATAACGCTAAAAATAACATTATAAAAAGCCCTTAATGTTTCCCCATCCCTGATCAAATTACCGGTCTCCAGCATAAAGGTCGAAAAAGTCGTAAAGGCGCCGCAGAACCCTGCCATTAAAAAAATCCTCATCACCGGACTAAAAAGAAATTTCTCCTGAAAAACGGTATCAAAAAACCCGATTAAGAAACAACCGATCAAATTAACGATCAAGGTGCCATAAGGAAAATCCGTACCCATTTTTTGGTACACTACACCCGCAAGCACATACCGTGCGAGTGTGCCTAAAATCCCCCCTCCCACTAAATAAAACCATTTTTCCATATCAATGACTCCGTACTTCGATGGCATCTACATCAATAATGTCTTTTCTATCCTGTTTGGGTTGGTTTAGGCTTAATAACCATTGGCCATAGAACTTCATCCCGTATGCGAAACTGATCCATAATGACAAATGGACCGCAGTATGCCATGAACCCTTTAACATCGCCCCAACAAGGGCAAGGGGTGCCAAAAACTGAAATAAAAAAGCAAGGAATACCCCTGCCCATCCAAAAGTTTTAATAACAAAGAAAAAGCACATCATCCATGTCGTGACACCCAAGGCCTGGGACATGACGGCAGAATACACGCAAAGAGACGGTCTCAGGTGTTTTAAAAAAGTCGCGGGAAGGACCCCCAATACAAAAACAATGATCAATAAATAGGCGAGGACGATCAGTAACGGTAAAATCAATCCTATGGCTTTTGTGATCCCCCAAAAAAAGATGGATAAAAAAAGGACGGCCGCTGCCATGAAAAAAAGGAGGATTGCGAGACCTTTTATTCCTGTGTATGCTTTTATCATTTTACCCAGCATTCCCGCAGGCACAATGGACTACCTGAGCTGCAACTCATGCACGTCATGGATACCCTTAAGATCAATGTGCACCTTTTTATCGTGCCATATAATAATGTCTTTAAACCGTTTATTGTAAACGATGTCTTCCAGTGAATAAGAATGCCTGGCAATGATGGGCTGTGAAAAAGTCTCGTCAGTCCCCGTCAGAGAAGCCAGGATGCCCATTTGGCCCTTGCGCATTTTTTCTTCATCCATCCCAAAGAAAGGGCTTTTCTCGTCGATAAAATGCCGTACTGTCCAGCTTAACGCGAACAGGGGTGAATAATCGCGCTCCAGTTTTAGGTCATAAAATTTGCGTGTATGCTCACCCTCCAGGCTCACCTCATTCTTGGTCAGGTGCAGGGTCATGCGCGCTTCAGCGATTTGGTTTAAACGCTCATTGGCGATCCTGAAAGACAGGCACAATTTACCGTTATAATTCCCGATGATCGCTTTATTGCTGAAAATGATCCGCGCCGTGGCCCTTGAAAACCTGGCATAAAACAAACCGGTGATCATGGCCAGCGTGAGAAGCCCCAAAAATGCCTGGATAGTCATCAAGATATATGGCCCTGTACCTACCCGCCCCACCCTTTCATAATCAATGGCGCTCATGTTCTCAATGCTCAAAAAAACACAATGCCTGAAACGGTCAACACCCGTAGAATGCCCGTCCGTAAGGGCATCCACCCCGTACATAAAATATAAAGCCCCAAAAAATAAATTCGTCAAAAAATAGATGCCGGCGATATGGAAAAAGAACTTTGGCCAGGACAAGGAGAAAAAATAATGGTAAAGGTCTGAAAAAGGGTTCTGCCTGTCCCGCGTGCCATGGACGTTCAATTTTCCCTGTTTATTGATAAGGGCCCGGAAATGGACGGATTGCGGATGCAACGACTGGTATGGAGGATTTGGTGTTGATGCCATGCTGCAATAATACCATACCTTTATTTCTTATGCTTCAAAAATAAATGGCGTGATTTTCATGATCACCGGCCTAACGCCTGAAAAGTCCCCGCGCTTAAACCCTTCAATCATCGCGGCGTCAAAATGAATATCGATGTTCTCTCCCCCCACATCCATTTGCATCTGCCGGGCAGTAAGGTCGATACCGCCACGTATGACTCGATCCATATTGATATCACTATCTTTTGCCTTTCCCGTCATCGCAGCATCAGGACTATACCTCTTTAATGTTTCCACTATCTTCAATGGCTTACCATCATACAAAAAGAGATCTTCCAATACATTATATCTCCTGTCTTCCCATTTCCCGAACTTTTGGGCAAGCTGCAAAATCAACAGATCGCGCGATTTTATCGTCATTGCCTTCATATCATCCACAACCTTCAACTGTATATCATCGACCCATTCCCCAGCCAAAGCCGTAGAAATCCCGAACAAAGCGTGAATGCCTTCAGCAACCGTCCTAGGTTCATTTATAAAACGACAAAACCTATCACCTCTAAGGGTGGTCAGGACCCTTTCCTTAAGAAATAACACGATAGTTCTAAGACAGTCCTCGGTAATCCGAGGATCCTTTAACGCCCACCTAAATACTTCCCGAATTTTTGATTTTACATCAGGTTTCCCTGTCTCATATAGACGGGACAAAATTCTAACAACATCTATGCTTCGAATAGCTGACAATTCCAGAATATCATCAGCCCGGACTGAAATTTCTCCTGAATTCTCTATCTTTAAGTCTGCTGCTTTTAATAGAAGGAGGTCCACTTCCTTTTCCTTGTCCTCCAAACGAATGTTCGGATTTATCAAAACATACCCCATGATCTCTATCATGGCGGCACGCACATGATCTTTTTCCTTATCATTCCGGATGATCTCATCTAATGCTTCCCGTACTCGGTCGGCAACATCGTACCGATCATCTATAGCTATCCGATTAAGGACTTCTACAGCTGGAAATTGGAAATCTGTGGATTTAAGCCATTTTTCCGGGGCGATCTTCACAAGTTGGATAATAAGATACACGATTTTCTGGGTGTCTTCTTTATCAAAGGAAGTATTATTCGCCAATGCTTCTAATAAAAGGGCATAGGACCTATGAAAATACTTCTCTTTTTCGTTAAACTCTCCGCTATGGATAATTTGCAAATTTTCAAACAAAGATTTTGACGCCTGCCCATGCGTTGCTGCTAACTCCGTCAATGCTTGTAAAGCTGCCAATTGTTTATTAGGGAGATACTTCCTCTTGAATTGATTGAAAAGATAATTTATGTCCTGGTCTACCATCTCTGAACTTCCATTCAATAATCGATTAAGCCGAATTCTAATATCAGAGTATTGTTGCGGGCCAACCCTCATCGCAGCATCTGGACCATTATTTTGTACCTGGGCCATGGCAGCATTTACTGAATACAACGCACCGTGAACAGGACGGCGGTTAAACATGGCCGCATCAGGGTCATTAAGCCCCACCTCCTGGATATTTTTCCCTCTCACACCCACTTCTCCACCGGAATAATATTTCCTGGGCATGTTCTGGCCGTTTTGGGCATCTTCCTTGATATAATTAAACACGCCTTTCTTGTAAGCCCTTAAATACTCCTTATAAATCTTTTCCTTAATGGTCTTGTCCTGCACCTCCACCCCGCTTATTTTGGATTTATTGCTATAGACCTGGTTAAGCAGGGCTTTTTTGAGGGTTTTCTTATACCAGGCCGCTAATATCATGGAATGAAATATTTGACGCAAATTGGCAAAATTCTGGCCATCATTGACTTCTTTTTCGAGTTGGGGAAGGATGATTTGACGGACGATCTGAGAGGTTAGGGCGTTGGGGTTATTTCCCTGGGGTGCTTTCAGTTTCAACGCTTTATCTGGCTGGCGTTGGTTCTTTTGAATGGCGAGATAATCTTCTTCCAGCATCACCTTCAAGTGGCTTGCTACCACAAAGGCCATGTTATTGTGAACAAACACCTTGGCCTTGTCTGCCATAATCCACACTTTATTAAAAGTATTTACAGAAATCCCTTTCGTGCCATAAAGCTGTTGTGTCTTTGAATACACGCGGTCCCAGAATTCTTTCCCTAAATCACTCTCAGGATATATCAAAGAAGCTGCTACTTGCTTTAAGATATAGTCTTCTGCCAGCATATCACGGCCCATTTCTGTCCGGCCCAATTGGTCTGGAATAATCCTATTCTTCTCATAGGGGCTCAGGTTGACCCATAAATCATCTTCAGGGATGGTCAAACTGGCCAGGAAATATTTAATTAACTTCGCAGATTCAGCCTTTAACTGCGGGTCACTGACTGACAAGCCGGAATTCCCGGTATCTACAATAAAGTCGAATTCAACGGGGTTTTCAGGATGGACACGAAGTCCCTTAAGAATAACAGGCCAATAGGCAGGACTTAAATTAACCATGGTCCCAGGTTCTGGCAAACCTAAAACTGTACCAGCATGGGACAACGGCTGAAGGCCCAATGTGGCCGATAAAAAACAAACAATAATTATCAAATTCAGGATCATCTACTAAAGGGTAACATATATGGACGGGTTGTCAAACTGGGGGGGCCATCAAAAGCCGAACATGTGGTCCAAACTGAAAGATTGATCACCTATGATAAGGCCATGGTAACCAAACAATCGGCAAGTGGTATCACGAATGATAATATACGCGTCGGGACCGGCATGCAGCCGCTCTTTTTGGTCAAACATTTCGTGGTAGCGCCACAACAATGAACCACTGCAGGCAATGTGCACTGTTTTTTTAAACATTTCTGTCCCTTTCGCGTCCATCAGGATCAAATCTGTATTAGAATGGGCATGCCACGGGGTGGAGGCAGGGTAAATCAAATGACATAATGTGTCTGTGCCGTTCTCCCTGCCAAGACGCAAAAACAAGCGAGTACTTAAACCGGGCGGCTGACCGGCATATGATTGGGGCTCATTCTTATAGACCAAAACAGTATTAAAAATGTGCGCCCCAAAACTGGTTTCAGTGTTATGCCCGCTTTTTGTGTCCTCGTACCGCATCAAGGCGTGCAGCCAACCATCGGCTTGGCCTCCTTGCGAAAAATCGTAAACTAATTCCATATGGCCGAAGCCGCCGGGGAATTCATTTTCGGTACGCTTTCCTAAAATATCGTTGATATTAAAGTCCTTGATGTTACCTCGCTCCAATGACCCAAGAGGGAGCAGGGCCGCTTGTCTTCCCCTGCTGTCATAGATGATAAGTGTCAACGGGAGATTCTCTTGGCAGCTCGACATGGGTGTCGGCAGTATGATGTTTTGCCATCGACCTATGGGAAGGACCGGTGCAGGTAATATATACCCCTTGCCCATCGCCTTGGCTAAGGCGGGAATGCCGGGATCCGCCTTTAAATCGGTACGCTCAACATTAGTATGGGCGATCAGGCGCCGGCCCTTGCTGTCGATAATTTCATAACGGGGCCTTACACAATGACGTCCCGCGTGGACCTCAAATTGTTGCGGCCATCTGGCCTTTGGAAACAGGCCTGCCACATCTATGGCACAGGTCGCAAAAGCGGCTATTGGCTGGTCATACCCAACCACCCCATCTGATCCCATCAAACTCAAACCAATGCCATTAGCTGGGATCGTGCAGGGATGGCTGTTTTGGATCCACAGCAGGACTTGTTCCCCTTCCCTGGGTGCCGGCAGCCCTGCATATAAATCAGAAGGCCAGGAATTGGCGTCATGCGTGCAGGAAAGGATTGAGTCATCATCGCCGTAGGTATCCAGTGCGTATTTTACGACATCATGGCCTGCAATGCCGGTAAAATGTATAAACAGGCTTCCGGTAAAACTTGGGATGCCAAATCGTTGGCTTATCTCAATGCTGTCCAGCGTGATTGTATGAACGGATTTTTCAAGCCTTTCGTTCCATTGCGCCAGCACATTGCCATCCCTATCAAATAGACAGCACCAGAGACCCACATCCTTTGCACTATAACCGGCCCAATAATTGGCAGTGACTAGTCGTGTATGATGCCCTTCTTCTTCCCTAAAAAAAACAAAATTAGTGGCGAAATTTAAACTGTCAAAATAGTTACGGGTGTTGGTCAGAAACTCATCCGGCAGACGTGTGTCGTCAAAAGAAAATACCTTTACCCCTTGGGGCATCAGGTGATGGACCTGTGCCAATAATCGAGTGGAATCAAAAGCAGTAATGAAGACAACATCAACATTAATGTCCTTAATATCAGTGACTGGCCTGGCGTCTAGGCCCAATAGCCGCTTGCCGGCATCAATAATGTTCTGGACAAAGACATCAGTAATTTTAACCTGTGAAAGATCATAAAGGGCCTCTAATTCCGCAGCCTGTCCCAATGGGTCATAAATAGCAACCTTTTTGAAAGACGATAGAGACTTGACCAGCTTTCGCATTTTAGGGCAAGTCAGAGGATGCCCTAATGCTTTAAAAAGTGTAGAAGCACCTGATGTATTGCTGAATGTTTTGACCTTGAGTTGTATTTCCTGGTTTACCGTCTGCATTGTTCTCATCCTTCTGTGTTAGGTGGTGACAGAAGAAATATAGTGTTCATGGACGTACTCAGCTGCTTTGTAAGTATCATTCAATGGCATATATTCCCAACTTTCCACAGTGCCTAAAAAAGGCCTCGCAAGCCCTTGGTGGATTAAGCTTTCGCAAAACTTCTTATGCCGTCTCCCGCAATTGGGCAGTTCATATATATAAACTGGTTTACCCGTCGAACAAGCTTCGGAAATCATGGAGATAGAGTCACAGGTAACAATGATGGCCTCTGCAAGGGCCAGCAGGCCAAAATAAGGGTTTTCGCCCTGCCCGTCCCAAATATAGGAAGGAACTCCCGCAAGATTTTTCCTTAATATTGCCTCGTTCTCTGCGCCTGTCCGGCGAGAGAAAGTAACGGCAAGCCCTCCCCTGATATTTGTTGCAGCCATCTGCAGCTTACCGGCAAAATCATGGGCCGATACAGCAGAAAACCCCTGGTGCCGGTTCTTGCCGCCAACCAACACACTGATAAGAGGATGCGGCAGGACTTCTACCAAACGACGGAACTGGTCCGCTGCGTTAATAAGTTTTTCCAAATTGACACGGTGAATGGCCCCCTGAGTGACTAAAACATTCTTTCCGCGCAATTTGTCATGCGCGGGTACAACAACAACATCAAATTTTTCGGGATCGATTAAAGGGTCCTGGATATGGACAGTAAACGTCTTCTTTCCACTTGCACGACGAATGGCCAATGAAACAGCCACGCTCTGACGGCCGCAAGAAATCAATAAATCCGGCCAGGGAGGCGTAAATTGTTCTTCCAATGACGGAAATAATAACCGCCAGATCCCCTTAGGCTTTTTGACTTCTTTTACAACATACGAGACTCCGAGTGCTTGGGCAAGACCTATGGCCTGGTTCTGAAGGCCGATCAAGCCTTCAGTCACAATCCAACAGGTTGATATTGGCAAAACGGTTTTAATGGTCATATTTTAAAAAAAGCAGACCATCGGTGCCGATTTTGCTCATGATCGACGAATTTCTGGTGGGTCACCCAGTTCATCTGGATGACTTTACGCGTACCTTCAAAAGGCAAATGCCCATGATAAGAATGGCCACAGCGTTTGAAAACAAGTAAGGTCCCGACATTGGGAGAAATCTCTGCCTTGATATCATTGATGTCCTTGCTGCCGAGCAATCGAAGCCGTCCTCCCTGGTCTTCCCAAGAAGGGTTCATGTAGAGAAGCACCGTAATGATCTTACTTTCAGAGTCCGTGTGGACTTGACCATCCTTAGACCTGCATTTGCCGCGGACCGTAAACATCGTTGGCTTACCTTCAAGATCAAGTGAGAATTTCTTTTCTATAGCGTGTCTAAAAGCACCGGAATTTAATTCAGTGATCAATCGTAAAAACTCACTGTCACACTGCACGGTGGACAACGGAAAACTTCCGGCTGCTTTGACCTTCGGATAAACTTCTATCAGTTTATCTTTCCATTCCTCCCGAATAAAATCAGAAATCACAATATACTCATAAGGAGATGTCTCCAGTTTAGCGTTATTAACATTATCCAAATTAATAATAGAAAAGCCTAGATTTTCTTCAACTTCAGTCTTGATTGGCGTGATCATCTGTCTATTCCTCCATAAATATAATGTATTATTCAGAATACCTAATATAAAATGAAAGAAAAATGAATTTAAGATTAAAGTATTGAGCGTCAATCCAACATATACTTGAAAGTCACTAAAAATGGGGGCACAATTAATTAAAAAAGAGTCTGACCTTGATAAGGTCAGCTTCCTGTTTGTGCAATGAAATAAAATACCCGCGGATTTTAATTTCTATGACATCTCCCGATGGCGGCAAACGCGCGACTTCCAATTTCTCACCGGGAGACAAGCCCATCTCCTGGATGCGCTCACCTTCCTTAGTG
>CAYZLU010000076.1:0-3274 GCA_964479285.1 uncultured Planctomycetales bacterium
GGGCCTTGGAGTTGGCTGCTGAGTATGGGCTCGATTTAATTGAAGTGGCCCCTACTGCGGCACCGCCGGTCTGCCGGATCATCGATTTCAGTAAATATAAATATGACCAACAGAAAAAAGAACGCAAGGTCAAAAAGCACCAGCATGTGACGCATTTAAAGCAAATCAGGATAAAGCCCCACATCGACGATCATGATCTGGAAACCAAGATGCGCCAGGCCATTGCTTTTTTGAGTAAGAAAGATAAAGTCAAAATCAACATGATGTTCCAAGGCAGGGAGATGAGCTTTCGGGATCAATGGAAAGCTGTTTTGGAAAAGGTGGTGGCTGCCACTGCCCAGTACGCGACAGTCGAGAAGGCCCCCATGGCAGAGGGACGCATTGTTTCAATGGTGCTATCTCCTAAATCGGAAAAATAAATGAGAAGGGTTTAAAAGGGACAATATCATGGCCAAAAAATTAAAATTAAAAACAAAAAAAGCAGCAGCCAAGCGATTGCGCATGACCAAAAGCGGTTTATTGAAAAAACGCAATGCGGGCCGCCAGCATATTTTGGGTAAAAAAACACGTAAACATAAACGCCAGTTGCGCCACAGCGGATACGTATCAGCGACGGACGCCAAGCGTATAAGAAAGGTGTTGCCGTATGGTACGAATTAAAACAAATGTTTATTCCCATAAGCGTAAAAAACGCGTTTTAAAAGAGGCCAAGGGCCAATTTGGCGATCGCAGTAAACGTTATAAAGAAGCCATCAAATCGCTGATCGGTTCCCGTCAATACGCTTATTTTGACCGCAAAAAGAAAAAGAGCGAATATAGGAGCGTCTGGATCATCCGTCTAAACGCGGCTTGCCGTGAGTCAGGCATCACCTATAGCCGTTTTGTCAGCGGGCTTAAGGCAGCTAATATTACGCTTGACCGCAAGGTCCTGGCTGACCTTGCCGTTACACAGCCTGAAGTCTTTGCCCAGATTGTCGAGCAGGCCAAAGTATTAAAGCCCAAGGTTGCGACTTCCACCAAAGGCGGGACCGCCTCCGGCGGAAAAAAAGCCGCTCAAAAGGCGTAACTGCGGGAATATTTTATATGTTCTCTTTTGATGCCCCGCTTAAAAGGCGGGGCATTTTTACTTAGGTGAATCTGATGCAGTGGAATTTTCAAGAAATCCATAGTCAAGCCCAGACTGAGGCCCAAGGTATCAACAATTTGCAGGCATTGGAAGCCTTTCGCCTAAAATATTTAGGGAAGAAAGGACTTGTCGCCGCTGTTTTTGCTTCCTTGGGGCAGGCTGATCCTGGCCACAAGTCGCTCATCGGCAAAGGGGCCAATGATCTAAGGGCCCTTGTTGAAGGGCTGATCGCAGAAAAATCCATCAAGGTCAATTCTGCTAAAATTTTAGAAGAGCAGGTGGATATTTCCCTGCCTGGCACGGGTGAGGCCTTAGGGCACATGCATATCCTGACCCAAACCATGCAAGAGATCATTTCTGTTTTTGAGCAGATGGGCTTTGTGGCCATTGAGACACCTGAGATAGAAACGGAATTCCATAATTTCACAGGATTGAATATTCCCATTGACCATCCTTCCCGGGACGCATTCGATACTTTTTATCTGGATGCCGAAGATCCTTCGGCAAAGGGACGGCGTCTTTTGTTGCGCAGCCATACTTCACCCGGACAAGTGAGGATCATGAAAGAGCATAAGCCGCCCATGGCGGTGATCGTCCCAGGCCGCGTCTATCGTCCCGACGCGGTGGATGCCAGCCATTCGTTTATGTTTCATCAAATAGAGGGTCTTTTGGTGGATGAAAGGGTCCAATTTTCTGAGCTCAAAGGCCTATTGACGGAATTTTGCAAACGGTTCTTTGGTCCCCGGGTCATCATGCGTTTTCGCCCGCATTTTTTTCCTTTTACAGAACCTTCGGCAGAGGTGGATATCAATGCTGAAATCCTCGGCATTCAACGCAAGAAATGGCTGGAAATACTAGGCTGCGGTATGGTCAACCCCAGGGTGTTTGAATCGGTGGGGTATCCGCCGGGCAAATATAAAGGGTTCGCGTTCGGCATGGGTGTGGAGCGCATGGCCATGCTTAAATATGGCATTAATGATATACGTTTATTTTACGAAAATGATGTGCGCTTTTTGAAGCAGTTTTAAAATATATGAAATTACCACTAACTTGGCTAAAAGACTATATTGACCCAAAACTGTCGACGGACGCATTGATCGAGCGGCTGACCATGGCTGGCCTTGAGGTGGAAGCTGTCCATTCTGTTACGGGCGACACGGTCCTAGAGATTGAGGTCACGCCCAACCGTCCAGATTGCTTGAACATTTTAGGGCTGGCCCGGGAAATTGGCGCCATTATAGGCCGTACGGTCAAAACACCCAAGCTCAAAGGCATCAAAACGGGCATGCTTAAAAACCTTATTCACATTGAAAATAAAAAGGATTGCAGCCGTTACATCGGCACCTTGATCCGTGATGTGCACATTAATGATTCCCCCAAGGAGATAAAACAGCGCTTGGCTTCCATGGGAATAAATGCCATCAACAATGCAGTGGACGTAACTAATTTTGTCTTAATGGAAACAGGACAGCCCCTGCATGCTTTTGATGCGGACAAACTGGCCGGTGGGAAAGTGGTGGTACGCAAGGCCAAGGATGGAGAGAGCATTGTGACGCTCGATGGAATTGAGCGGAAACTGGATAGTTCTATTCTAGTGGTCGCGGATGCCGAAAAGCCGGTGGCGATTGCCGGCATCATGGGAGGCAGGGACACGCAGATCACGCCGGAGACAAAAAATATTCTACTGGAAAGCGCCCATTTTGATATGGGGCTTATCCGTAAGGCCTCGCGCGTGTTGGGGCTTAGGAGCGATTCGTCCTATCGTTTTGAACGCAATGTGGATTTCGAAGGTGTTTTGACCGGGGCTAATCGCGCAACTGATCTTTTACTGCAATTAACGGGAGGCAAGTTATCTGGGCGCGGAGTCGTAGGGACCGACCTTGTGTCGGCCCGTTCCACAAAAGTAAAAGTCAAGATCTCCGATATAGAATCTTTGTTGGGTGTTGTAGTTACGCCTTCTCAGGCTAAAACTTGGTTGAATAGATTAGGATTTAAGGTGACATCCAAGACAGGCATTTTGACAGTGATAGCCCCGGGCAATCGTGCGGATATCCAACAAGACGTGGATGTGGTCGAAGAAATCGCCCGCATGATAGGATTTGACCGCCTGCCTTCTAAACTACCGTTGATTAGGACAATTAACATTCC
>CAYZLU010000076.1:3284-3588 GCA_964479285.1 uncultured Planctomycetales bacterium
CTTAATAGCGAGTGGCATTAATGAGATCATCACCCACACGATGATCAACAGCAAGATGCTGGTTAAAAGCAATTTATCGGACATGCCAACGGTACGGATTTTTAATCCGCTTAACCAGGACCAGGAATTGATGCGTCCTGTTATGCTGCCATCATTCTTGCAGGTGGCAGTGACGAACATTAACCGCGGCCAAAAAGACCTGCGGTTTTTTGAAATCGGCAAAACGTATTTTAAAGAGAAAGAAAAAGAGACAGTAGGCATATTATTGACTGGACGCCGTAGTCATGATTGGCGCTCGTCTAGA
>CAYZLU010000076.1:3598-8982 GCA_964479285.1 uncultured Planctomycetales bacterium
CTAGAAAAGACATGGTTGAAATTTTTGATATAAAAGGCGTCCTTGAACGCATCTTTCAAACAGCCGGTATCGACGTTGCCTATGAAGGGGCCAACATACCCGTTTTTGACCCTGCCTGTGGGGAAGCAATCATTGTTGACGGAAAACAAATTGGCGTTTTTGGTAAAATAGAGAAAAAGGTCTTAAATAACTGGGACATCAAAAACCAGGAAATCTATTTCGCTGGATTTTACCTCGATGAAATTTTAACCAAGCCCGATAATCCCACAAAATACCAGCCTATTTCAGAATTTCCAGCCATTTTGAGAGACGTTTCTTTAGCTGTCAAAAAAGAAATCCCTTACCAGAAAATTGAAGAGATTTGCTTGCAGCAGGGTGGTGATATCCTAAAATCTGTGCAATTCATTGAACAATATTTAGGCGATAAAATCCAACCGGGCCATAAAGGCCTGGTATTTTCCTGCCAGTACCAGTCTTCTACACGGACCTTGCGCGAAGAAGAGGTCTCCACAGTCCACGAACGCATCCTGCAAGCGCTCACCAAAGACTTATCTGCTATCCGCCGGTGAGAAATTTCGAAGAAATAGAGAATGATATCATGATAGATTCATTTTAAATTCGGGGGCTGTTAGTGGGTTTTGGACTGGTATGATTTTGAGTATCTTTGGCACAACACCTGAAAAATCACCGGATTTAAACTGTGCTAATAAAGCACGATCAAACTTCATATCGATGCCTTGTCCCTCAGAGAAGATATCCATGCCCATGTTCCTGGCATTGAGGTCAATACCACCAGGGGTGGTAAGCTGGGCCCCTAAATTTGCGGCATAGTCTGCTAAATTGTATTGCTCAACGACTAACCCTCGCGGAGTTGTTTTTGCTTCCAGATAATATGTTTCTTTATCCCCGCTGGCAGCTAGGGCAATTAATGTGTGATTGATTTCTTTCAGGCGATCTTCTTGTTCTTGAGAGTCAGGAGTACGATTTTTGATATCTTCAGGGATATTACTGGTATATAAGGAATCGAGCCGCAATCTTTTCTGTCGTATCCAATCGGCAATTGCTTTAAAAGACGCAGTCTTTAAAATATTAAGGTTAATCAGTGCTATCTTATGATTATTGAACATTTCTTGCAAATATTCAGCTTCTGCTTTGTCCTTAAGCCAGGAGGCATTTTTTAAATATTCTTCACAGTGATCTTTTATCAACCATTCATCGCTTTTTGGGAATTCCGTCATTATCTTAGATATTAATTTGTCCATAAATTTTTCAATATATAGATCTTTCCAAGCGTCATGGGAACCTACAAAATTTAAAATTTCTTCATCATTCAATGTTTCCAACGCTAAACGTACCGCGTCAATCTGAGCACCGTTAATATCGCTGATAATGGCATACCCTGGCCTGCGTTGCACCATAATATCAAAATTAGCTAGGCCTGAAAAACCAACAAATACACTTCTCTCATTGGAGGGTTGTTTAGGAAGCTGGGCAAGCACCTTTTCCCATTCTGTTTCATTTGGCACTACGTATGGCTCTTCTCGGAGAGCTTTAGGAGTACTAAAATGTGACTCAATATCAGAGAATTTTACGATTTCCTCTTGGCCAGTTACCATCGCCCTGTCCCACTCTGTTAACGGCAGAGCCTGTAGGATAGCTTCAATACTAGATGATGAGACTTCAGTATCTTCATGTATCTCGTTAAAAAGTTTAAAGATAGGGCCTGCCATTACATTTCGATCGTTGGTCTCTTGTAAAAGATCCGCAAACTTAACATTTTTCTTTCGGGTTTCTTCTAAATCAGTATTTGGAAGTAATTCTATTTTTGTTGAAGAAAAATATCTCAACGTACGATTTTCGATGGATTCTCTTAAAATCTCCTTTGCACTTGGGCCGGTTTCCAAAAGAGCTTTTTCCGTAACTACCCTCGTATTATTATCTGGATGAATTACCCTGGTAAGTCTACGATAAAAATTCTTTCTTGCCGTTTCAGTTTCTTTTTCACCAAGGGCACCGCCTCCGCTAAGTCTTTCTATAACTGCCTCTTTAATTGCCACATAAGCTTCTCTTTGATCGGAAAACCTTTCTTTTCCATCTTGATCAAGCAGAAATTCTTTGAGGGCCTGACTAATGCCATCTACGGATGTATTAATACCTTCCTTAGGGAATAAAGCACCTATCAAATTATTTATAGCTGCACTTTCTTCATCTGTTAAATCAGGATTACCATGAATTTCATTTTCTTGCTCTCGCCACTCAGCCGCCATTTCTTTGGCCCACTTCATTTTAGGATTAGTAGCGACGTCTAAGACATTAAAAAAACCAGACATATCGTTAAAAGGATTTGAAGAAGAAATGCGTGGCGCTGAAAAATATACTGATAACATCCTGCGGATTTCTTTATATGAAAGTGGATGGGACCGCATATCTTTACCCTGTGTTAACAAAGACCTGTATTTTTCTGCTAGATCGTTAAGACCTGAAGGGTAGTCATCACGATTAGCAGCAACCCTATTTCCAGTGGTCCATCTGGCCAACAATTCATGGCCAAAATTGGGATCATGAAGGACCCTATTAAGCCTTTCTATTGGAGTACCATCAGAAGGCACGATATATCCAGATTTTTCGAGAGCCTCTAATAACCACAAGGGTTTTTGTTTAGCATCTGTAAATTGTTTTTCTGTAAAATCTACCATTTCTGGAACTGTACCAAAGGAATACAAAAGAGCCTGTAAAAAGAGATTGATTTCACGACCCTCATCCATGGTTATATATGGATTTTCTTGATCGGTTAATGGAAGATAGAATTCTATGTGTACCGGATTGCCTACATGATTTGTTCGTACATCCCAATTTGCCCGCAGGCCGCGTTCAGGATAGGACGAAGATGGCAGATCATATACATCAATATGAGTCACATTTTTTAGATCATTAAATTGATAATGGTTGGTAAAAATACGCAAGGCTTCTTTTAACCCATCAAAACATTTTTTCATTTTGACATCATCAATCACAACCCTTAGCCTATATCCTTCTCCTCTATAATAAATCCTACTGGGGATAGATATGGTATTTTTTTCTTTGAGTCTGTCAAAGAGACTTGTGCCTTCATTAGATATTTGGGCAGGATCAATTTTAGTGCCTTGATGGACATCAGCCCTCATTGAATCGGCCATAGCGTCCCGCTCATGTACGGCCTTTAGGAAACTCTCGATGCCAGTCTTTGATAGCTCTGGATTATTCAGGGTTCCGTAAATAAGGATAAAAACAGATTGTGCCAGTACGTTTTTCGGATTCATATCTGGATGGACTACTGCATAAATTATCCTTGAGAACTTCTTTATTTTTTCTTCATCGACATTACCTTTCGTGCTCAATCTTTCTATGACCGCGTCCCTAATCTTCATAGCAGCCTCTTGATCGGCATATCTTTTTTTTCCGTGTCCATCAAGCAAGAACGCTTCCAGGGCGGCACTGATATGATTCAAAAGAGGCCTACGATTTTCTTTAGGGAATAAGGCAGTCATTAGATCATTTAAACCCGACATCCTGTAATGTTTTTGGCCAGATTTCTGCTCTGCAGCTAAATTAACAGCTAATTCTTTCACCCACCGTATTCTCTGATTAATATTCTTACGATCAGGGGAATCAGGGCCATCTAAGATAAGGTGAAGAGCGTCAAAAGGATGGTAGGAGTCATTGGTCTTTGGGGTCGATGGGCCGAAAGAATATAAAAGAGCTTGTAAGAAAATAATCTCAGGCGAGGGGTAGCTTTTATTATCTAAAGGGATAGAGAAGCTCAAACTCGTTTTACTCTGTGTGGCTTGAATAATTGAATGGCCAAAACCGGGACTAATGTCATAGACTTCGATTTCAGTCACATCGTTTAAGGATGGCAATGTATAATAACGGTCGAAAATAGCAAAAGCGCTCCTTAATCCGTCTAAATATTCACTTTTAATTCTTTTACTAATGTATCCTCTAAAACCTCCCCTATGGATGATATTACCCCGATGATCAAGAGACCCTTGATAAAAAACCATCTCAGGAAAAAAGAAGGACCCTCTCTTGTCCAATCTATCAAAAAGTTCCGTGCCAGTATTGTGTTGGGTATGCTCTTCACCGGTTCCCGTTTGTTTGGAAATTATCCCTGTTTGAACCATGGCCATGTCACCAATTTTTAGATTGGCCTGTTCTTGTATTGTAGCCTTCCGCGTGCGTTCAAGGACTGCGGGGACATTAATTCTTTCCCCACCAGAGAAATACTTTCTTGGTATGGGTTGTTGACTTACAGAATCCATGTCTTCCTTTATATAGTTAAACACGCCTTTCTTGTAGGCCCTCAAATATTGCTGATAAATTTTTTCTTTAATAGACAGATCATCGGATAAAATACCGTCGGTCTTGGATTTATTACTATAGACTTGATTTAAGAAGGCATCTTTAAGGGCAAGCTTGTACCATGAAGCTAAAATCATGGAATAAAACATCTGGCGCAAGGGAGCGAAGTTTTGTCCTTGATTGACTTCTTTTTCGAGCTCTGGGAGGATGATTGCACGGATGACTTGGGAGGCTACGTTATGCGTAAGGGTATTTACCTGGGATGCTTTCAGATTCGATGCTTTATCTGGTTGGCCTTCCGGTTGGCGTTGGTGTTTGGACAACGCTAAATAATCTTCTTCTAGCATGACTTTTAAATGAGAACCTATTACATAGGCCGCGTCGTTACGTTCCAAGACCTTGGCCTTGTCTGCTACGATCCATACCTTGTTAAACGTATTGACTGGAATGTCGATTGCGCCGTAGATCTGTCGGGCCTTCGAATATACGGTGTCCCAGAATTCTTTGCCTAACTCTTTTTCAGGATAAATAAGAGAGGCTGTCAATTGCTTGAGAATGTAATCTTGCGCCAACATGTCCCTCCCCATTTCAGTCTCGCCCAAATCTTGAGGGACCATATGGTTTTTCTCGTATGGACTTAGGTTGACCCAAAGATCATCTTCTTTGATTGTCAACGCAGCCAAAAAATACTTGATTAATTTTTGGGATTCAATTTTAAACTCAGCGCTATCAATCTTGAGTCTTGAGTTGCCCGTATCCAGGATAAAATCGAAAAGAAGCGGATTATCAGGATGGACATGGACCCCCTTAATCATGACGGGCATATAGGCAGGACTTAAATTCACCATGGTCCCAGGTGCCGGAAGACGCAACATCTGGGCCTGTGATTGGGCATAGGTTGGGTTATTGACCGAAGCCATGATAAATGTCACAATGACAACTATGGAAATGAGCTTCCGAATATGTATAAACATGGATTTGTTAATTTTTGAGGCATATGGGGACATATCAATTCTCCGTCTTTTCAGCTCCTCACTAAAGGG
>CAYZLU010000077.1:0-8972 GCA_964479285.1 uncultured Planctomycetales bacterium
AAAGGTTTGATTTTGGCCATGTGCTCGATGGTGATGCTGACCGCATCGCCGCGGTCATGCCCGGTGGCGAATTCGTTTCTCCTCAGAAAATTTTAGGGCTTTTGATCCTGCATTTGGTCCGTAACCGTGGTATAGAAGGCGGCATTGTCAAGACCTTGTGCGGGACAACCATGCTCGATCACATTGCCCGCAAGCTTGACCGCAAACTTTACGAAACCCCCGTTGGTTTTAAATACATTTCTGACTTGATGGTCTCAGAGAAAATTGTTGCCGGCGGGGAAGAGGCTGGGGGCATGGGCCTGCCTAATTATATCCCTGAGCGTGACGGCACCCTGGCCGGGCTTTTGCTTTTGGAGATGATGGTTTACAATAAAAGGAACTTTAAGCAATTAGTCGAGGACATGGAGCGTGAATTCGGCCGTTATTATTATTTACGGCTGGATTATACGATGGATGCCAGGAAAATAGATTTAAATAAACTGAAAACAATCGGTTCTGTTTTAGGCAGAAAGGTGGTTGGGGTCAAGGATTTCGACGGCGTCAAACTCATCTGCGAGAATGAAGACTGGCTGATGTTCCGCCCGTCAGGTACAGAGCCGCTGGTACGTATCTACGCGGAGGCTAAAAGCCTCAAACGGTCCAAAGATATACTGGAATTCGGCCGCCAACAGGTAGATCCTAAGTAATGATTTACTACGTCACCTATTTTCTAACCAAGGTTTTAAGCTGGCTTTATTTTCCTTATACAGCCTATCACACCCGCAACATCCCGCGGCAGGGTGGTTTTATCCTGGCCAGTAACCATATCAGTAATTTGGACCCGGTCGTTTTGGGGATATGTTCAGTAAGGCGTTTAAATTTTATGGCCAAGATTGAGCTGTTCAAAGGGGCGCTGGGATATTTTTTGACAAAATTAGGGGCTTTTCCGGTCAAAAGGGGTGAGTCGGATTTTGGTGCTATGAGAGAAGCCCTTAAGCGTTTAAAGAGTGGTAAGGTGGTCTTGATCTTTGTGGAAGGGACACGACGTATCGGCAACGAGCCATCCAAAGCCCAGGCCGGGGTCGGTTTTTTAGCCATGAAATCCAGTGTCCCGGTAGTGCCTGTTTATGTGCAGGGGACCAATCAAGTCATGGCGCCCGGCACTAAATTTTTCAAAAGAGGCCCAGTGTCTGCCACCTTTGGAGAGCCTTTTTTTGTCAACGATGCCCCTACCTATGAAGAAGCCTCCCAGCGCATCCTGGATAAAATTTACGCCCTATCCTAATCTTGGCAGCATATAAATAGACATGCTATACTTCCAACATGTCTCCCGATGTGTCATTGCGAGCTCCTGCGAGTGTCCGGTATGAGAACCGAGCCCTGCCAAGAAGGGCGTGGCAATCTTTTATCGTTTTATTAATTTTTATAGCCAATACCATTGGCCCTATTCCTTTGCTTCGTGCACAGCAGCTTCCCTCACCAGAAGGCGAGGAATTCACTCTACCCGCGCCCGGTATGCGTGTCGGCCTAAGCCCTGAGTATAATCCTCCGGTATTAAAAGGCATCAAAGTCCATCCAGATAATCCTTTTAGGTTCGATTTTATCCTGGATCAAGGCGATGAGGCTCCAAACCAAACGCAAAATGTCAAAACAGAAGCCACCCGCCTAATCAAATATTTTTTAGCCAGCCTTACCATCCCCGAAAAAGACCTCTGGGTCAATCTTAGCCCTTATGAGAAAGATAGAGTCATCCCTCAAAGTTTTGGGCTCACCGAAATGGGACGAGACTTACTGGTGGAAGACTACATGCTTAAACAGATCACGGCATCTTTAATCTATCCAGAAGATAAAACCGGCAAGAAATTCTGGAAACGCATTTACGAAGAAGCATATAAGAAATTTGGGACAACCAACATTCCGGTGAACACATTTAACAAGGTCTGGATAGTCCCGGACAAGGCAGTTGTATATGAGAACGCTAAAGCCGGTACCGCCTATATGGTTGAATCAAAATTGAAAGTCATGCTAGAGCAAGATTATCTTGCAGTATCAAGAAATTCCCCCCGCCCTAACCCTCCCCACGAGGAGGAGGGAATTAACTCCCTAGGTTCTCAAATAGTAAGAGAAATCGTCATCCCCGAACTCACCAAAGAAGTCAATGAAGGCAAAAACTTCATCCAATTGCGACAAGTGTACAACAGCCTGATCCTGGCCACATGGTACAAAAAGAAAATCAAAGACAGCATTATCAATAAGATATATTCCGATAGAAACAAAATAGTAGGTGTCGGGTATACCAAAAGCCGCTTGCCAAGCAATGAAGGGTTGAATGTGAAAGCAACCCAGAGGAACACACCTCACGATGTCGAATCCATCTACCAACGCTACCTCCAAGCTTTCAAAAAAGGTGTATTTAACTATATTAAAGAAGAAATTTCTTTGGGGCTAGAGGGCAATAAAGAGGGAATGTACCCAAGAAAATACTTTTCTGGCGGGGAGGTTTTTATAGCTAAGTTTTTGGATGAGGCAATGACAACAACAGGTAAGATTGATACGGCAATGTTTGAACCAAGAAAAGGCCATCAAATCACCATAGTTTCTGCGGGTCTCAGTGTAGTCCGAGGTATGCGGGAGAGACAAAATAGGGACATGGCCCAATTATCATTAGAGTTAATGAGGCTTTTTGTTGATAAATATTTTATAAAATTCGACCGAGAGAAAATTGATTTTAGTAAAGGAGATCCAGAATGGTTGGGTATGGGAGAGCTATCCTGGGTAATAGGCTATCGAGATGCCGTTTATAGAATTTTGTATCAACCTGACACCAATGACGAGTTCTACAACGACAACTCTGTTAATTGGTCTAATGAAGAAAAATATTTTAAATTATTGGGGCCATTAAATATAAGTCCAAAATTTATCTCAAACGCATTTATTAAAATCAGAAGAGAGTTTTATGATGCTTATTATGTTACAGAAGTAGAAAGGGTCCATGGAAAAACTCTCCGTTCCTTTGGGCCCCAGCTGACTGAAGAGGAAAAAGCTGACGTTATAAAATTAGTAGATGACCTGATCTCAATCAATGTTTACTTTTCTGATTTTAAACCAAGCAATATCGTGATTGGTTCAATACGCAGAGAAAATAAACTGGGGCCGAAGAAAGGGTATATTGTTGATGTGAGTAATGCTGTCGAAGATGATTCCAGGAGAGACCTGATTAAAAAATATATAGCTTGTTTCCAAGCAAAATATTCTGATGAGTATAGCTCAAGAAATTTTGATTGGCACACGCTTGATCCAGAAGGGGATATTACAAAGCATTTAGAACAAAAATTGGCTAGTTTAGAAGAAATAAGGAACGATTCCAAGTTGCCTACTCAGGCAATGAAAAAAGAGGAGATCAGTGAGGGAGATGTCGAAAAGATTTTGGCAGCCAGGGACAGCGCACAGCTAGGGGCAAGGGGCCGCGCGTTGGCAAACAGCAAAGGGACATACCATGATATTGGGAATTTGCTCACGGAATTAAAGAAAGCTGGCATTTCAGCACATATGCAGGGGCAAACATTGGATAAATTGGCGGAAAACCCTCAAAAATTGGCAGAATATTTTCGTCAATATAGCGTCATCAAAAATTCCGAAGAAATAAAACGGGTCCTTCAGGCAAAACTTGATTCTGTTCAAGGCAGAGATTTACCAGCGGGTGTGGATGCATCAAGTGCAGAAGGCCTTTTTAATGCCATTTTTGATCAAGAGAAATTCCTGGCGCAATATTCCGAACAGCGCCCTTTAAACGTTGTGATTTTCCGCGGTGGCCGCGGCGCGAGTCAATACACAGAAGCATTGAAGAATTTACCACATGTGAGGGTCCAGATAATATTGGGGGCTGTTGACGATGGCCGAAGCTGGTATGTGGCTGCGCGCGATTTTAGGGCTACCGGCGTTCCTGATGCCGGTAAATCATTACTTGATCTCTCTGAGGACCAGGCTGTTAAGGAGCTTTTGTCCATGCGGCTGATAGGAAGTGAGCCAGCTTTGTTGGAAGAGGATATTGGGGCACTTGCCCGGGGATTAGAAAATGGAGGGCCTCAGGAATTTCATTATAGCCAAATGGCTGATGCATACTGGAATGCGGCAAACATTGTACCAGAAAAACGCCGGCAAATTTCCGTGATTTTGAATGAATTCCTGGAAACTATGAGGGGAAAATACCGTTGGAGCAAGTTTAGTTTAAATCAAATACCGCTTCGCAGTGTGATCATACTGGGGGCTGTATGGGGTTTAGAGAAGCATGATGATCCTGATTCTTGGCAGAAAGCTGTTGATGAGGTGGGCATGATTTTAGGTGTGAAGCGAGGCAGCAGGGTCATTTTACCGACTCGACAGCGTCAATACCTGGTGGCCATGACAGGAGATGGCACGATTTATGGCGCGGAGACCGGGATTAATGAATATTTGGAAAAACGTTCTCCGTTTATTGGTTTATGGCTTATGGATAAGCCTTTTGACATTTATAGTTTTAAAGATGGATTAAAGAAAAAAGGCATTGAGGCGGATTTATTGCGCGTAGATAATCGGAAGAATGTATATGATCCGGATCTAGTGCAGGAAATTCAATCAACAACTTTACATGTGCCGGAAAAGGACGCCTATAGGACTGCACGTATGCTTGCAAATGTTTCAACAACTGCTGGGAAAGGATCGCGCATCTGGCTCAGTCCCGCTGCCCAGGCTATTTTGGCAAACGCAGATACTATTATCTATGGTAATACCACTTTTGAATCGAATATCGGGAGTTCTCTGATTATTCCCGGAATGGGGGCTGCTATTGAAGCGGCCCATGCGGTAAAGATACATATCGTTAATCCTACAAGCGAGGCCGAGCCCCATGGAACAACAGCCCTGGGTTTACTGGAACGTCTGTATCGATACGCAACCAGGCAATTTCTTTATACGCACCCTGGAGAACATTGGAAAGGGGTGGAACGGATTGTTAATTATATGATTGGTGTGCCGATGGAAAATCCTGGTTTAGACATAAACAAAGCTTATCTTCCATTTGATCGAAATGAAATCAAACGCAAGGTGGGCAAGAGGGTGACAACTATTCCTTTGGATTTGGAGGTCAAAGAACCCACCCAACGCCCTGCTAAGAATTATATGGATGTTAACCCGGAATGGGGGTTCTATGATCCCCATCTCCTGCGTGAGGCAACCATTGCGTTGGTGGGGATCCATGCAGCAGGTTTTAAGATCATGGCGGATGATAAATTGGTAAAGGATGATCCTCAAGGAAAGCAAAGTATCGATGACAGCACCCAATTGGCTGATGGAGCGATGATTTCATTGGAGAGCCTAAAAGAATATCCAAAGGAACTCCAGGAGTTGATTGAAACTGGGGAAACAACAGTAAAAGCTGATGATGGTGTGGAGTTTATTTTTACTAAACTCAGTGCATCTATTTCGGCCGCTGGCACTTCAAGGGATAGGTTTAGAATAGCTGTTCGTAGTAATAGCAATAAGATAAATGGATTTGTTGATGTCCGGGGGAATGAGGTTCATGTATCATTGAAGACCGATATTGAAGGGGAACTTGGGCAGGAAAATTATGCGATTAAAGTAAAACATAATGATAGATATCAAGGTATTGGCCGGACCTTAATGTCTCTCGCGATGGAGGTGTCAAAGTATTTGGGGAATACTGAATTTTATGTTATTGCTTCAGCAGATGACGTTTTTTATGAAACATTGAAGTTTCATAGGACTGAAGGAAATAATTTTCGATTTGATTTGATCTCTCAACCTTTGCCGGTTATCGGGATTAAAAGAGTGTTAGTTAAAAAGCAAAAAGATCCTGCCATGTCATTTTCAACGCCAGGAGGGATTGATTTGACCCCTGCTCATATGAATGTACAGACCAAGTTTGAAGATTCCCGTTTGCCTTTTGGGCCTTCCGCCAGTGGCCTAAGGCGCTGGAATGGCACGGGGATCAGATTTCACATTGACCCCGCCATGCTCCAACAGTTGGAAGATTCCCCTGGCTTTGAGCCTGTCATTGTCAATGTCCAGTCATTGCCGGCGGGGCGAGCAGGGAGAGTAGCTTTAGGGAAATTTTTAGAAGTTCAAAATTTCATTTGACATTTGGATTTTTTTTGGCATAATTACCAGACTTTGTGACGAGCACCTGCGAGTGTCCGGTAAGAGGACGCAGGTCGCGCAAAGAATTCCTGTTTAAGAAAGAAGGTTTTAAATCCATGAATGCAGAAAGATCATTAATGGAAGAGTTGTACGCCAGTACCTTAAAAGATATTAAGGAGGGCGAAGTATCTAAAGGGACCATTGCCGCGATCACGGCCAAAGAGGTCATCGTTGACATTGGTTTTAAGTCTGAAGGGTTCGTTCCCATTGAGGAATTCCGTAACCCCGCTGAGTTGGCCATTGGCCAGTCGCTTGAGGTCTTGATCGAGAACATCGAGGATGATCATGGTCGGCTGATCCTCTCCTATGCCAAAGCCGAAAGGCTCAAAGGTTGGCAGAAAATTTCCGATGATATTAATGAAGGTGACATCCTGGAAGGCCGCGTCATGCGCGCTGTCAAGGGTGGTTACATCGTTGATGTTTTTGGCATTGAAGCGTTTCTGCCGATGTCTTTGTCTGCGTTTAAAGGCCTGTCCAACCACGACATCACCGCCCATAATTACAAGTTTGTTGTGGCCAAGATGAACAAGCAGCGCCGCAACCTGATCCTTTCCCGCCGTGAAATGGTGCAGAAGGAAAGAGAAGAAGTACGCGAAAAGCTTTGGTCTGAACTTAAAAAAGGCCAGAAGCGCCGAGGCAGCGTCAAAGGGATCACCGATTTTGGCGCCTTTATCGATTTAGGGGGCGTGGATGGGCTTTTGCATATCACAGATATGAGCTGGAGCCGGATCAGTCATCCGTCCGAGATCGTTTCTGTCGGACAAAAGCTTGAGGTGTTGATCCTGGATTTTGACAAGGACAATTCCAAGGTTTCGTTGGGTTTAAAGCAGATCACTTCCAATCCATGGGATGAATCAGTGGCTAAATTCCCTCCGGGTGCACGTATCAAGGGCAAAATTGTCAATATCATGCCTTATGGTGTCTTTGTTGAAATTGACAAAGGCATTGAAGGGCTTTTACATTCCTCCGAAATCACATGGCAGAAGAAGATGGTCAACCCTCAGGAGATCTTCAAGTTGGGTGATGTCATCGAGGTCCAGGTGATCAATGTGGACAAGGATGCCAAGCGCATTTCCTTGAGCATGAAGCAGCTGGAAGAAAACCCGTGGAGTTCAGCCATTACTAAATTCACCGTTGGTGCCACCACCAAAGGTATAATACGCGGCTTTACTGATTATGGCGCTTTTGTGGAATTGGACAATGGTTTGGAAGGCATGATCCATGTTTCTGACATGTCCTGGACCAAAAAGATCAACCATCCGCAGGAAGTCGTACAAAAAGGCCAGGAAGTGCAAGTTTTAGTCCTGGCTGTGGAAGCAGAGGCCCGCAAGATCACCTTGGGACTTAAGCAATTACAGCCCAATCCATGGAGCACCATCGCCGATAAGTTCCCGGTTGGTTCCGTGGTGGATTCCGTGGTGATCATGAATTCTAATTTTGGTGTATTTGTGAAATTGGAAGATGATATTGAAGCATTGGTTTATTCATCAGAAATTGATAAGACCCAGGCCGCCGCTCTTAAAGCTGGGGACAAGCTTCAAGTAAAAATCATTAAAGTCGATGTCGAAGGCATGAAAATCGGCGTCAGCGCGAGATTATAAAACATTAGTGTCAATGTGTCCTATTGTTTGTTTTTTTAGTGGAAGCAATAGGGCATATTGACACTTTTTTATTTATGACGCCCCAAGAGACCCTCAAAAAAATCACCCGTGGCACAACCGAGATCATAAGCTTGGCTGACCTTGAGGCCAAACTTAAAGAAGGACGTCCCCTGGTCATTAAAGCTGGATTTGACCCCACGGCCCCGGATATTCATTTAGGCCATACTGTCTTGTTGCGTAAAATGAAGCAATTTCAGGATTTAGGGCATGAAATTGTTTTTCTTATAGGCGATTTTACGGCCCAGGTGGGCGACCCCACCGGCCGTAATGAACTGCGTAAAAAAATGTCGATGGTAGACATTGAAAAGAATGCCAGTACTTATAAGACTCAGGTCTTTAAAATCCTTGATCCTCAAAAAACCAAGGTCGTTTTTAACAGCCACTGGCTTAATCGCTTGACCCCGCAGGATTTGCTGGAATTGTCCGCCCACACGACGGTAGCACAGATGCTGGCCCGCGCAGATTTTAAAAAACGTTTTGAATCCGGTAAAGAAATTAGTCTTATGGAATTCATCTATCCACTTTTACAAGGGTATGATTCAGTTCACCTAAACGCCGACGTAGAAATAGGGGGTCTTGACCAGAAATTCAATTTATTGATGGGCCGGCAATTGCAAGAGGCGTACGGGCAAAAGCCGCAGGTTGTCTTGATGACACCTTTGCTGGAAGGCACGGATGGCATCCATAAAATGAGCAAGTCTTTGGGGAATACCATTGGTATTAATGATGGGCCTAATGAGATTTTTGGAAAAATCATGTCCATCAGCGATGACCTGATGCTGCGTTATTATGAAATCCTCACTGAAGCTGATTTAGATGCGGTCAAAAAAATGCATCCCAAGGAAGCTAAATTACAGCTGGCCCAATCGATCGTAGACATGTTTTATCCTGTGAGTGAATCTGCCAAAGCACGTGCCCATTTCGAAAGCACCTTCAGTCAGCATCAGATCCCAGAAAATGTCCCGGAATTTAAAATAATACCAGGGCAGAAAATCATAGATATTTTGGTAGTCGCGCACATGGTGTCTTCTAAAAATGAGGCACGCCGGCTGATCAAGGAAAAGGCCGTGGCGCATGAAAACAAGGTCATTGACGACGAGAATTGGGTCCCAGAAAAGGGCGTTTTGAAAATTGGGA
>CAYZLU010000078.1:0-8943 GCA_964479285.1 uncultured Planctomycetales bacterium
GGGGTCAAGGTAACCATAATCTGACTCGGACGTCGGCACATGACCTGCCTGGCCATAAACCTCAGCACTGCTAAAATAAAGAAAACTTTCCACCGCATATTTTCGGGCCAACTCGAGCAGGTAGGCAGTGCCCAACGTGTTCGCGCTCAAGGTGCCCACGGGATCTGACGCAAAGTATTTGGGGCTGGCCTGGCTCGCGGCATGGATGATAAAATCAATTTTCCTGTCCGCTTGCAAAGGTGAATTAATGTCTTGCTCAATGCATATCAAATCATGCCTTTTGAGATGGTGGTTAAACTTCTGGATAAAACCCCCGCGGTTTCTAACAACAGCGATGACCACCACATTAAGCCCTTGTGTTTCATTTAAAAACAGCAGCGTCTCTACCATGTACGCGGCCAAAAAACCAGCAGCTCCTGTAATTAATACAGTTTTATCCTGTAATTGATGCCACGGGACCTGGTATTCCCTGGTCAAAAACCCCAGATCTTCTGTCACTATGGGGTGCCGGTCAGGGCTTAGGGTTTCACTCATCACTATTATCTCGCAAAAGCATCACGCACTGAATCAATATTAATACCGCCTGCGTTTCTTAATTGGTCCTGCGTCCCGGTCAATTGACAAACAGACACGTCCAACGCGCAGCACCGGACAACGGATTGTAGAGCAGGTTCGCTTTCAAGTGTTTCACGGACAAAAGACCCAAAGCCTCCCCCTGCCAAATGCTCTTCCACGATGACCACACGCCGGTAATTAGATATAAAATCCCTGATCATTTTCTTCATGCGTTCATCTGTCCCCCAAAGAGGAACGGACGCTAATCCTGCTTGACATGATTTTGCCCAAGGCGCCACAAACCCCAAAAGATTACCGCACGTAAGTAAAGTGGAGTCACCAAATCTTTCAATAATGCGGATCCCTTGATCTTCAATGGTGCAAGCTGGGCCCCCTTGGGGTTCTCCTCCCTTTCCCAATCGGAGGTAGGCCGGGCCCCGGTGCCTGACCAAGGCGCGGGTGACGGCTTCTGTTTCATAAGGGTCGCCAGGTGTCGCCATCAAAATCCCTGGAAAACCTCGCAAACAAGCGATGTCCTGCACAGCGTGATGGCTGTACCCTAATGGACCATAACCTAAACCCCCGCCAACAGCTACGATTGTTACATCAAGCCCATGGTAACAGACATCATTACGGATTTGTTCAAGGCAACGCAGGGTCGGAAAATTAGCGATTGAATAAGTAAACACCTTATAGCCGGCCATGGCAAGACCAGCGGCGACCCCTGTCATATTTTGTTCGGCGACACCCGCGTTTAAAAACCGTTCCGGAAATTTTTTAGAAAAAGTCTCGACTACAGAAAAACCCAAATCACCAACGACCAGGAAAATCCTTGGGTCCACCGATGCACAAGCCGTAAGTGTCTCAATAAAGGTATTACGCATGACAGGTGCTTTCCAAAATTGCAATCGCAGCAGTCAACTGGGCATCAGACGGTGATTTATAATGCCACTCTAACCTGTTCTCCATCAAGGGGACACCTTTTCCCTTGATGGTACGGGCAATAACCACGGTAGGCCGCCCGGGTTCCGGCGGATGGTCGAGATCAAGCACACGGTACAATGCTTCCAGGTCATGCCCATCCACTTCAATGACAGACCAACGAAAAGCCCGTAATTTGTCAGCCAGCGGTTCAATATCCAACACCTCTGGGACAGTCCCGAGGCTTTGAATGCCATTCGCGTCGATCAAAGCCCAAAGATTATCTAAACGATGTTGCGGGGCAAAAAGAAAGGATTCCCAGTTTGATCCTTCATCCATCTCGCCATCGGAAAGCAGGACCACGGTGCGCCAAGGTTCATTGCTGCGCTTGGCGCCCAAAGCAAGGCCGCATCCCACGGGCAATCCGTGCCCCAGTGATCCGGTAGACAACTCAATACCTGCCACCTTATGGCTGGCATGGCTCATCAGAAGGCTGCCTGATTGGGCAAAGGTCATCAACTCTTCCATGGAGATAAAACCGCGCAAGGCCAAAGCTGCGTAAATCCCCGCACATGCATGTCCTTTACTGAGAATGAATCGATCACGTCCTTTCCAAAACGGATCAGTTGGCTTAACGCGTAAACGGCCCCCCGGGCCATAAAGCACCGCAAGGATATCAGCCATGCTTAAAGCCCCTCCAATATGAGATGATCTTGCCCGATGCACCATGCGTAATGCTTCAATGCGTAACTGACAAGCAAAAGATTTGAATTCAGATTTCATAGGTCGAGACTCTCGTGGATCGCCTTTATCATATATGCCAAACGTGCCTGGTCCATCCCCGGATATACCCCGATCCAAAACGCCTGGTTCATAATTATATCCGTATTCGTAAGCTCCCCTATCACCCGATAACCAATGCCGGTCGCGCGCATTTCGTCAAAAGCAGGATGTTTGATGAGGTTTCCAGTAAAAAGCATACGGGTCTGTATCCCTTTACTTTCTAATTGATTGACGATGTGTTCACGGCTGATACCCATGTTTTTTTTAACGACGATCAGGAATCCGAACCAGCTTGGGTCCGCATTCTTGGTTGGTTCCGGTAAAATAAACTTATCTTTCAAATCAGCCAAGCCATTATGGAGTGTTTGCCAGTTTTTCTTTCTTGCCTCAATAAATGCCGGCAGTTTCTCAAGCTGCGCGCAGCCAATGGCCGCCTGCATGTCTGTCGCCTTTAAATTATACCCGAAATGGGAATAAACATATTTATGGTCATACCCATGCGGCAATTGGGCAAAATCATGAGCGAACCTTTTGTTGCAAGTATTGTCTTTACCAGACGCGCACCAACAATCCCGCCCCCAATCGCGGAACGATGCCAACAAAAGTTTCAGTTGCGGATCATTCGTGTATACAGCCCCGCCTTCCCCCATCGTCATATGGTGCGGTGGATAAAAACTCGACGTTCCGATATGACCGATGGTCCCCGTGTATTTCCATTCACCTTTATATAGATACCGCGAACCCAAGGCGTCACAATTGTCCTCTATCAACCAAAGCCCATGTTTATCACAGAATTCCTTTACGGCCTGCAGGTCAAAAGGATTGCCTAATGTGTGCGCTACCATAACAGCTTTCGTTTTATCGCTCAATGCTGCCTCGAGTCGAGACACATCAATATTATACGTTGGGATAGATACATCCACAAACACCGGGACAGCGCCGTATTGGATGATAGGGGCAACAGTGGTCGGGAAGGCAGCAGCCACCGTAATGACCTCATCCCCGCGATTGATCCTTCTGTTCCCTAGCTTAGGAGAGGTCAGGGCCATAAAAGCCAACAAATTTGCGGAAGACCCTGAATTAACCAATACACAATACCGAAGGCCAAGAAACTTTGCAAACTCTGCTTCAAAGCGCTCGGCATAGCGTCCTGCTGTCAACCAAAAATCCAAGGCCGAATCTACCAACGAGACAAGCTCATTTTCATCAAATACCCGGCCAGCATAACCAATTCTATCGCCAGGCCTAAACTGCTTTTTAGAAGCAAAAGCAAGTTGGTAATAGCTTTTTACTTTTTCCAGGATTTCATGACGTAAAGGATCAACATTTGACATTCTCACATTTCCTCTGCATATTTTCTAATTTGTTTTTCGCAAACCGCAGAAATATTTTGTTTGTCCCGGTATGCTTTAGTCCATTCTATGGTTTTTTCCAGGGCCGTTTCGAGCCTCCATTTAGGTTTCCAGCCCAAGTATCTCTTTGCCTTGGTGATATCAAGACTGAGATATTGTGCCTCATGTGCATGTTCACCCCTGATGACCGAGTATGCCTGGCCATCCCCCCATTGAGCGTACATTTTTCTTACGATCCATTCAACTGATTTCACATCGGACTTTTCAGGGCCAAAATTCCAGGCTTCGGCACATTTTTCCTTCCCGGCGTACAGCTTTTCAGCAAGCAATAAATACCCGGACAACGGTTCAAGCACATGCTGCCATGGACGGACTGCTTGTGGATTACGGATTTTTAATTCTTCTTGGGCCAGGATCGCCCGTACCAGGTCTGCGACAAGCCTGTCCTGGGCAAAGTCCCCACCACCAATGACATTTCCCGCTCTCGCTGTCGAAATAAGGGTCGTGTGCTTCTTCCCGTATTCCTTATTATTAAAAAATGAGTTCCTATACGAAGCTACAACTAATTCCGCCGCCCCTTTAGAGGCACTGTACGGATCATACCCGCCTAATGGGTCTGTTTCTTTGAAAGCCGCGCCATTTTCTTTGTTATCATAAACTTTATCTGTAGTAATGATCACCGCTGCCTTCACTGTACTGCCGCGCAGCGCTTCGAGCAAATTGGCCGTACCTAAAACATTGGTTTCAAATGTTGAAACCGGGTGAATATAAGAAGCTCGCACCAAAGGTTGGGCGGCGAGATGAAACACAATGTCCGGTCTTTCTTTGGAAATCCCAGCTTTAATTTTTTTAAGGTCCCGCACATCCCCCCATATTGTTCGCGCAGGGGGTTTCGTAAGGTCAAACAAACAAGGCTTGGTCGGCACATCTAAAGAATATCCAACCACCTTTGCCCCCAGGATTTTAAGCCATAAACATAACCATGTCCCTTTAAAACCAGTATGTCCGGTCACAAAAACTTTTTTGTTTTTCCAAAATGTCTTCTGCGGCATGTCGAACACTCCCCCATGAAACATTGCAAAAATCTTTTAGATAATTAAAAAATCTATTTTATACTACTAAAGTTCTTTCACCGGGATAATACCGTGAATTCCAAACAATTTCCATTTAAAAATGTTTTCCGTACCAGCACCTACGTGATTTTCGGTGTTTTTCTTTTTTCCCTTTTCGTTTATTTTCTCAATTACCATTACCACATCATTACCTGTTTATACCCACAGGATTGGAACGAAGGTTCGAACATCCTGCCTACCTATGTCATGTTGCAAGGAAAAAACCCTTTCGACCTTTCCAACAACCCTCAATACGCCAATATCTATGGGATATTATACCCCTTACTGGTCTTTCCCTTGGCTAAAATCTGGGGCCCTACACTCCTTGTTCACCGCATCGTTTCAGGGTTTTTCGTTTTCGCTGGTTGCCTGGTCATTGTCTTTGTCTTAAGGAAGAATAAACTTCCCCTCCTATTGTCCTTTGCTGGAGGAATGACCTTTTATCCATTTTCGATCTTCCCCAATACAACCACCGATTTAGCTGGGCCGCACTCTTTAGGGCTGTTCCTTTTCTTAATGACGTTCTTCGTCCCCTATCTTTTTAATTATTCCAAAACGAGCTTAGGTGTCAGTATCTTGATCGGGGTCTTGGCATTTTATACCAAGCTGTACTGTGTTTTGGGCATTCCGCTTACAGCCCTCTATATATTTCTATTCAAGTCCAAAAAAACAGGGGCCTTGTACGGGTTTATTTTTTTGATCATTTTTATCATCTCTGTGTACGTCGCCAACAGTGTCATGTACTGTTATTTTAATAACATTTTTTTCGTCATGACCAGCTTCAATTTAAATGGTTCTACTGCCGCCCATGCCATTTCAGAACTGACGCGCTTTTATCAATTGCAACGGCCTTTGTTTTTCTTAATAGGGATTAATTTTGTTGTGCAGTTGGTCCTTTACATTAAAAATCCCCCCACAATGCCCTTTAAGGACTTCTTCTCAAAAACCGACCTTTTTACCTGGCGTGAACCCTTGTTAAAATGGGATTTCGACATCAACATCTACGGATTCATCATCACCACCCTGTTCATTTACTTTTCGATCGGACGCAGCATGGGACAGTTTTGGGAATATCCTCTTCAATTAATGTCCCCTTTTTTCATCCTTTATATCTTTAATTGCCTTAACAAGCACCGGCTGACCGCCTTTTTGGGCATGCCTTTAATAATCATCGCCCTGTTTAATGTAGCATCCAACTTCTCCAGAAATTTCCATGAGTTTGACAAAAATTGGGAGGCTGTTGATGGCCTCGTTGCCGCCAGCAATAACATATTTACCAATCCACTGATTATCCCTACTTTAATAAAGTACCATCGTCCTGTTTATGACTCCGGCCATTCGGAATACTTCCATCTGGGGGCGGAGAGAAAATTCCTGAATTTTAAATTCCCCCCTCACCCGGAAATTGAAAATAGAAACGCAGAGTATTGGAGGGAGGTCTGGGCATTGACCTCTCAAAAGAAATTTGATTTCTTAATGATGTACTCCAATTACCACCCCTTCATGCCAAACTTATGCATTTTATTCTACCGCCCCATCGGAACAATCCAGCTGGGAAGTTTTGATTCCAAATGGCGTTACGATTTCTACATCCTGGTCCCTAAATAAAATCCCTTTACCTTGCCGGGCCAAGCACCTGGATCAGCCTCTCCACGGAACTGTCAGGCTGATAATGCAACTTTCTTGCCTGGAGCACAAATCCCATTGCTTTGCCATACTCTCCTGATTGCATAAACTGCATGGCCCCCGCTAAAAGTAGCGCTGCCTGCTTCTCGGTGGTCCCTGTCAAAATATGGATGCTTTCAAATCGCCCCTTTTCTAATAATTGCACCGAATAGGGCCCATCACTAAAATCGAATTTGCCGTCCCCCTGAAAGAGGACACATCTATCTTGAATTAATAGATCATTCGACCAGACCCTGCCATTAAAACCCAGGATACGGTTTCCCCAGATATGAAAATAAAATTCCTGAGGATACAACTGAAAAAGTTCTTCGCCAAAATGTGGGGACAAATTCGATCCATCACCAAAGAAAAGGGCCCCTGCCTGGCTTGACGAACGATAATAATTAATAAAGGTGCAGCCTTGATATTTTGTACGGGCTTGCTCATGGAAGTCAACCACGTCCTTGGTCAGACCCGCCAATTTAAAACGATATCCATTCGCCTGCCATGCCCCCCAAAGAACACCTATTAAAATAAGAACGCATGTAATTCTTCCTCTTTGCACATGCGGGCTTTGCAAATACAATAAAATAAAAAGGGAGCTAAATAACCCTATCCCTGGCAATAAATAATGTGCCCCTGGATGCTGGGTGACAGCAGAAAATTGAAAAAATATTCCCGCCATAGTTGCCGCGAGAAAGGACGTGCCCCTGTCCCACTTTTTGCTGATGACCTTCCCAGATATAAGGACCAACGCCATGAACAAAAAAGCCCCGAACGCAGCCTGTTTAAGGACGATATTCTCCCAATTCAACCCATAACTGAGGATATTTCCAATGCTTGCCCCTCCTGTTCCATACGCGGCCTTATGCGTGGCAATACCGCTGACCCACCCCCATATAATGGGATACTTTGAAAGTATCGGCAATGTCCAGGCAACGAAGGTGGCCGCGAAGATACAAACAAAAAGAAACCTGTTTTTCCAGGACAAGACGATTAACGGGACCAATACAATGGGAATAAAGGTAAGCTTTATAGCCGCCCCCCATCCGCACACCAATCCCCAAAATATCGTTGAAATGGAGGCCTCTTTCGATGTCCTGGCATAAAAATTCATTAACAGGCAAATATTAAAAAGATTAAGGACGCTCATCAACAACGGCTCGGGGTCAACATTGGCAACAACCGGTAGTATGGGTTCAAACGATTCCCATGATTTCATGGTGAGAAAACTCAAGGCCGGCAACTGCGCCAAAACAGCAGCTAATCGATCACCCGTCTTTCGAAATACGTACAGCCCCAAGCCCAAAGATGTAAAAAAGGAAAGCAGTGATAAAATGATGAAAACCATGCGTAAATAAAATTCAGGAGCTTTCAAAACATTTGTCACCACCACTTCAGCGGGCCGGCCCATATTAAATAACCAGCAAACCGCCGCGCACAGCATCTGCAGCGGGGTGCCTGGATGGTCGGTATGGTTGGGGACAATGCCTTTGATCAAATATAAACCATTCACAATATACTGATAGGAAGGGTCAAAATTGGTGGCCAGCCAATAAGGACCCGCAGCTATTTTAAGAAAAACAGAAAAAACCAATACTGTGCCTGGAATAAGCAGAAATATCCCATATTTACGAAACGCTCCTGACATTCTTCCTCCTGATCCTTGTGATAAGGTCCCATCCTATCACGACAAGCCCCAAGATGCTCACCCACAAACCCAAAATAAGGTTAAACGGAAGATAATAAAAAATGACGCGGGTATCTTCCGGTGTCACTTCGACCCCAAGAACTCCATTGACGTTAAGTAATTTCCTGGGTGGATTGGTCTTCCATCCCGGATCAAAATTCTGGTTAACAACCAGGATATCATCCTGAAGAACATGGAACCTGACATCCCATTGATTAGGGGTCCACGATACAACCTGTGCATTGCCAGACCCGCCTTGAATATAAAACTCCCCCCTATACCCTTGAGAATTCCTGGGGACCACATGAGAGGGTATCGGCAGGGCATCATAGCCATTTGCCGTTCCCATATTACGCAATAAAAGGTCCGCCATTGAACTGTTCCCGAAACGGTAACGCTGTTTGTCTGTTACCTCGATCTGGCCGAATGGAATGGCGGGTTGAAAATCCTGGTATGGACGCGCATTGGTCACGGTAAACTGACGGACCGGTGAAAGGACGACAAAAAGATCAACCATGACAAAAATGACGCCTAGGCACGAAAGAAGGCCAATGATGGGGAGCTTATCCCGCCAACGCAACACTAAATGGGACAACGAAAGGCCGCAAGCCATGGCTATAAAAAATACTGAAATTAAAAATGAACGGGTCGAAAAATGAAAATACCCGGCCCCTAACAGATGAAAGACGGGCCAAAAAGGAGAAAAGGGCGAGTTCCCCAAAGCCATGCCTAACGAAAAAATAAGGACGCATAGGTAGGGCCAATATTTTCTCCATTGAAAGAACAATGCTGCCGCCAATACAAAGGGAATAAAACCGACATACGCGGAGAATTCATCGATCTTTAAACCAGCAATATTATTATT
>CAYZLU010000079.1:0-8943 GCA_964479285.1 uncultured Planctomycetales bacterium
CCCAGTTGTGGTTGCGCGATAAAATGACCTGTGATTTTTAACTCTTGTGGGACAAAAGAAAGACCTTCTTTCAAACTTTTTAGTGTCCGCAGTGTAAAGACAAAATCAAAAACAGCGCTTTTTTGCTTATCAATCTTTCCATGCAAGATTATAAAATTCCTGCCATACCTTTGGCTAAATCTTGATAGATCAGAATTATTCATTGATGAAATAATATTAGTGGAATCATGGCCTCCCGCGCTTTCTAATGCTACTGGTAGATTCTTAAGCCTTTGTCGATAATCATATGAAATGACATACATTCCGGAAATCTCTAAATTAGAAATGTTTATCCATTGAAGCGACACGGAATGTTTTTTTATCTTTTCTCCAATTCCTCTCATAGAATCGATATTTAATGCATCTGCATGAACGATAATCACGCGACCATTTTTGATTAGGTATTTTAACCTCTCAAAAAATTTTCTATCTTTTGCCCAGATTAAAGGTGTTCTTCCTGCAGCACGTGCGCCTTGATTATTAATATATGCTTCGAAGTTTCCTTCATTGAATGTATCCTTATCAAGCTTTACAAGTAAATTTTTAACCGCAGGCAATAAATCATCAAAATTTTTGGTCTTTTCAATCAGTTGTAATAAAGCAACATTCAATGACACTACCTTTTTAGAAATATCAACAAGAACAATAAAATCGGCATTTCGATTCAATGCCACATCTAAATTATGGAAAGAACCTATCCCTAAATATCCACCACCCGTTTTTGGAAAACTATCCAGTCCGGATATTAAAGAGTTAATATCTTCCGTTGACATATTAAAACCACCCTCAGTATTCAATCGATTAGCCTGCATGGCACTATCATTTATTTTATTAGTGTTCGCCACGTCATGCCTTTGGAGCACTATTTCACGATTTTCCATCGTTGCTGTATCAATAACTAAAGGATTACGCCCTGGAGTAGCTGCCATAGCTTTATCTACAGCCGTCTCTTTTAAATACTTACGCTTCATCATCTCATCATCTTTAGGCCCTTCATATCCTTGTAAGCTATATTTCCTACCATTGAATGACCCTATAACTATCACGTTTGGATCACGAGATTCTATTATCATTCTTCCCAAGAAAATGTCTAAGGTTCCATCCCTTGGCTCTGGCTTTAAAACCAACTTCACTTTTTTGGAATTAACACTTTTTTGGCGTAATTCATTAATCAATAAATCATCTGAATCATTTGTATTTTGAATAACAAATCCTTCGGGGGTTGGGGTTATCTTGAAAAAAACGCCATTTTGACTATCTCTATACGTATCTCCTTGAATATTATTTGGTGATACCTGATCCTCAAGAATCAGACGTCCATGTAGATCTTTTAAGACAGTAATTTTCGTTTTTTGTGATTCTCCGATAGAAAATTCCTTAAATGTACCAGGGGCAAGATCAATTGCATAACCTGACCCCTGAATAGCATATTGACCAATCAATTCATCTCCGCGCATATTAAATATAAGATCTCCATTAGTGTCAATTTCATTCAGAATACCATCAAAGATTATCCCTGATTCTTGTAATAGCATATTTTTACCATCTAACGCAAAAAGATAGTGACCATCTAAACGATGAAGAACATCGAAACGAATAGTCCTATTCCAATATCTTAATTCTAACGATCTTCGCATACCAAGCTTAAACGGAATGGTAAAACTATCCCCTGTTTTCAGCGTTCTACGATGCATTAAAATTAAATTCGAAATCTTATCTTTTTCGCCCAAAACCGGCACTAATTTTGAAGATGACATAAAAACTGCAGCTCTTTTATTTTCACCATTCATCGCAGCGTCATTTCCATCTTCATTTAAAGTATTTGGAGATCGCAATGCACTGGTAGGCATTTCGCCCTTAATATCATCAATACTGGCATTTTGAGGTGTTCCGACCTCATGATAATAACCACGTTTATATTGTTTCTCTGCGGCCAATACTATTTCCTGATACCGTAAAAGACTTTCGTTAAGCTCAGGGAATAATCGTCGCACTTTATTTAGAATATCCCTTGGCTTTTGGAAATTTCCATCTTTGTTTGCCTGACTTAAAGCCCTTTCAAAGCGCCCTTGCCAGTCTGACAGTGTTGGCTCAGAGAAAATCGTATGAAATGTAATCTCGCCAATCTTAAGAACAAGCATAAGAGCCATTCCCCTATGCTCAGGAGCTATATTATGTAACTCTGTGACCATCTTTGTGGCTTGTTCATCCAAGAGTTCAAGATCAGATACCTGGTTTTCTCCTCCCAGATCTGTTATCAATGCCGGCCAATTTCCATCTTGGAATTTTTTTAAAAAAACACTCCTCTTTTCAACTGAAACATACTTTAAAAGTAATTCTTCAACCAACATTACCAGGGCTAAATACCTAACATCACCGTTCTTAAACATATATTGCGAAACAGGCCCACCATAAACTGAAAAAATAGCTCCAAGTGTACTTCCCCTCTGAAAATCTCCTCTATACCTAGCAATATCAATACCTTCCCACTCCATTAAAGCGGACCATGTTAAATATTCAGTTAGGCCTTCCTGAAGCCAACTTATAGGTACCCCTTCAGTAATGGAATGAAAAGCTTCATGAACTAGAACCTGAAGCTTTAGTCTATCATTCAAATTAGATGGAATAATTATTTTCCTTCTAAATGGGTCATACTCTGGGACAAATTCTTCATCAGACGTGAATAACACATCACCTGAAAAATCTTTGAATATTAGTCCATGTCGGTCTGAATAATTTTTTACAATTTCTGAAACAGTCCGAATAATTAGAAATTCATTTGCATTTGGTTTTCTTGTATTTCTTAAAAGAGATTCAGAACGTTTTAAATCTTGAACGAATCGCTGAACTAATTCACTCTCAACAATCCCGCCTGTTTCTAATTGTCTCGCATCGGCATATACCAACAACGGAGGAATGGTAATACTCTCAGCTCCACCCAACGTTACAACTGCCGTCTCAAAAGCTCTTTGAACTTTCTCAATGGAAGCCAGCCGGAAGACATTATTACCGCTTGGTAGAGTTTTCATTGCGGCATCTGAGCTCATTACGACATTATTTTCAGTTACTGCGTCTTCGTAAGGAGAATCATCAACTGCACCTGCAATTTGGACACGCGTAGCGGGGCCGCTATGAAATGCTTCTTCTGGAATTCTTGCCACTGTCCCACCGGAGAAATATTTTCTAGGGATAGTCTCATTCGAATATTTATCGATGTCTTCCTTGATAAAATTAAAGACTCCTTTTTTAAAAGCTTTCAGATATTGCTTATAAATAATTTGATTATTTTTAGGATTTTGATCCACTCCTTTAAGACGGGATTTATTCATGTACACCTTGCCTAAAAAAGATTCCTTCAAGGCCCGTTTATACCATGCGGCCAGAACTACCCCACTAAATACCTGTCTTAAAGGAGCAAAATTTTTACCTTCGTTGACTTCCTTTTCCAAAGCTGGCAAAAGAATCTCCCGCGCAACCTGAGAGCCTATAGCATGGGCCTTGTTCTGGTTCCCCGTATATGTTGTTTGAATCCCGTTATGTATATTCAATGATAAATAATCTTCTTCCAGCATCACCTTTAGATGGTTCTTCACACAATAGGCCATATTGCCTTTTTCAAATACTTCGGCATCATCAGGAACAATCCATACCTTATTAAAGGTGTTGACGGGAATATTAGTCGTACCGAATTGCCGATAGGCCTCCGCGTAGACCTTGTTCCAAAATTCCTGTCCTAACTTGTCCTGTGGAAAAATCAAAGAAGCAGTGATCTGTTTGAGCATGTAATCTTGGGCCAGCAAATCACGGCCCATTTCAGTTTTGCCGAAATCTTCTTTAATAATACGGTTCTTCTCGTAGGGAGATAGATTCACCCACTGATCGTCATCCGGGACAGCTAATGAGGCTAAAAAATATTTAATCAGTTTGGTATATTCAGTCTTCTTTTGCTGATCAGAAAGAACATAATCGCCTTTATAGATAATAAAATCAAATTTAAGGGCGTTTTCAGGGTGGATAATAATGCCCTTTAAATAAGCTGGTGTAAATTCCGGGCTTAAATGAACCATGTCTCCTGGAACAGGTAAACGAGGCATTGGATCCGAAGCTATCTGAGCGTAAACAGGGTTTTTGACCGAGGTCGTCATAAAAGCCATTAGCACTATTATGGATATGACCTGGCGGATATTTCTAAACATAGCTTTATCAATATTTAGTGTGTATGGAGCCATGCTTCTCATAGTTTTAATGTCCTAAAAAAGTAGGCCATATTTATACATATGCGCGCAAATAAATTATCTGGCTCTCCCTTACCTACGTTGAAACCAACATTGGATAGTTTGCTTGGGCTTGACTTATTCCGAGCCAAATTGGAAGACTTTTAAGCGGCTGAATCGTAATGTCCTCAACCGTAAACCCTGGGGCCTCTTGGTATCTGGCAAGTTGGGCTGCGTTTATATGAAATTTGATCCCAATACCACTGTTTTGAGATTGTAAAATTCTATCGGCAGGGGTCAAATCAATACCGCCGTTCGTTTGTACTGAATTCATCATTGCCCCGTCTTTTTTTACTCCGCCCATCGCAGCTTTTCCCCATTCTTCCTCTATATCTTCCTTGCTGTCCCTAAATTGACCCCTGATAAAGCCAACAATTTCTCTTTTTTTTAGATACACAGCGTCTTCGATCATTGCGCCAATTATTCGGGCGGCCTTGGGAAAATCTTGCGGGAATATTTCCATCAATCTATCCACGGCTTCCCCAATCGCCATCCTCAAATATTCATCGTCTTCACCAGATAGATCTTCAAATTCTTGTTGAGCAGAATATCTCAAAGCATCCTTGTTTACATACCAAGCTTTATTTTTAGGAAATTCATATGGATCCAAAACAATGTCGGGTATCGTTTTTAAGCTTTCCAAATATTTGTTCTTAAAATTCAACCATTTCAAAAAATCTTTTATAGTATTAAAGTTGAAAACATTTGTGATTGTAGCTGGACCATTCACGCTGATCTCATCTTCAGAGTTTTCTTCATTTAAAGAAATAGACCATGTAGTGTATTGAATAGAAGAAATTGGCACATCCGCAACAATGATAGTGTAATTTTCCTTTGTATCATGATGAAAATATGCAAATGAAGCAGCGTATTGCGGATCATAGCTAAAAAATGTGTCAGGAACTAGGGTTATTTGTTTGCTCTTAACGATTGTTTTAAAATATTCTTCATCCCGTCCATGCACAACCTTGATTTTCCAAGCTCCAGGGAAACGATGGATAAAATCCCATTGAGCAATTTGCTGGATACGACGAAAGTTATTTTCTATAAATTGAATGAATTCAGAACGTATCTCCGCTTTCTGACGTGCCATCGCTTCAATAGCTCGAAGCAAGTCGAGACTCGCTGGATTTTTAGGATCAAAATCCTGCAAGTATATAAAACACAACGCACCAACATCCAATTTGTTTAAATTACCTTTACCAAAGTATTCATTTGCCGATTCTTCTCCTCTTCGAAGCCATGCTCCCACATTCCGATCCAATAATAACCCACGCATATCTCCTGATATATCAGGGGATCTACGGATAAGCTCTATGAAAGCTTTTTGGCGGTTGAATTGAAGAGATATCTTATCTGTGATTTGCCCACTTTCAGCAATACTAATACCTGTCAATTTTTCTAATTCATTTTGCATCTCCCTCGTCTGCTGTTTGGTCAATTGTGCAGCTTTATTAGCATCCCATGGACCAACAAATTCTTTATCTAAAGTCTCGGTCAAAACGTGTAATTCCTCTTTTTCTTGTTCGGTTTGCGGCCATAAAAGAATATCAACTGCGGCCATCGCCCGATCCCCTGCTTCTACCTGCGCTTTGTCGGCTAACATAGACCAATTTTCTGCACGGACCATTTGTACATTAAATTCATCTTCCAATTTTGACATATCGGCTTGAAAATCAAAACTCCATTGGTAATGGAAAATGCCTGGAATAGGCGCATCCTTTCTTGGAGGAATCACCCCTTCAAGCGTAGCCCCTATTTTTCCATAAAAAGTGTTCTTGCGTTCAGATCCAGGTTTGGTCGTATCAGGATTAATAGTAGATAACCATTCTGCTCTTTTAAAACCTTTGCTCTGTGCGTTTTCGAATACTGTTTTAATTAACCATGACGCCATCAACAATCCTTGGTATTGTGGGTCAATAGACAACTTTGCCAACTCTATTTTATGTACACTCGTGGACACCATTATGGCAACCCCAACTAACTCATCAGATTGAATGTCTTTCACGGCAAAACTCAATTCTTCATTAAACTTACTTGGATTATCTACCCTATTCAATATTTCCTCTTTCTTAAAGGCCGGAACATCAGATCCAATGAGATTGATTAATCTGGTTATCGCAGGATGATTTCTTTTATATTCATCTTTTGATAATTGCTCTATGGCCAATTCATGGCCATTTATTTTCATCGCCCGATCCCCTACCTGAGTTAAATTGATATCACCTTTAATTGATATGTCTCTATTATGTCGGAAAAAAAAACTACCCTCGAAAGAGCGTTTTAATTTACGGAGCTTACTTCGAGACTCCTTCTTCATTTTCACTTTTTCTTTACGCCAACTTTCCAAAGGAGCAATCCAATATGGAATTGGATAAATAACCGGGGCCAACTTTTGCAAAATATAGGGCTCCTCCCAATAAATAATTAAATCTCCATTGGCCGCAATTGCAAAAGCGCGAGGTTTAATTTCTCCATTCCCAACAAGAATTCTTAATCGCGCGTATTGTTCCCTGTTCGGTGACTTTTCAGCTGCCATTTTAGATAAATAAGCTTCAGCAAAACGAGCTACTGTAGATCCTTCATTAAATTCGTAAGTATGATCTTTTACGTATTTGAACGAAATGAAATATTTATAAATAAAAAACATTGTTATACCAAAATAATTTTGGTCATAAAAACTAAATGTGCTAGCGACCGACGTCATCCATCTCCATTTATTAAATTTTTTTAGGAAAACATACGAGGAATATTCATTAGAAATAAATTCAAGTGGAATTCGTGTTTTTGAAGGAATACCAACCAAATATGGAGATTGACCTTCGTTGTCTTCTGATATTTGGGCACTGTCCCTTGTTTTTAGAGTGCCATTATTTTCTTGAGCTTTTTCTCTAGAATCAAACTTTCTAAGAATTTCGTCCATACCCTGAACCAGTGTAGGGTCGCGGCTATTTTCTATATTACGGAGTTTGATCTGAATGTTTTCAAGCGTTCTTATTCCACCTATTTCCCGTACAAATCTATCAAAATGATCTGGCCCTAAGTTGTCGAATACTTCATCCCAAAAATTTCTAAACCACGCTGCAAACTCTCTCAGCACTAGATCATGGTCGTTGATATCTATATCACTTCCTATATCTAAAGCATGCGTTATGGCTTTTTGTAAAAATTTTGGAAAAGAATCCCATAATTTTCTAACCGCCTCTCTGTAGCTTTTATCCGTAAAATAAATCCCATGGTTGTATTCATGATCAATAGTATTTTTTCTGAAATTTTCAATAGGATAGATAATCCCTATATCCTGTGATGTTGATATTATTGCTGTCGGAACATTCACAATGTATCGCCCTTCCAAATATTTTATAAACCCTCTTTTTAAAAGATCATTTATAATACCCGACTCTATCCCATTAAATTTTATCCCATTACGGCTGGCTTGATTAAAAAATCGCACAATATCTTTTATATCATAATCATGACCAACTCCTAGCGTCTTATTCATTCCAAAAATTTTCTTAATTTCATCATCATTTAAAACCTTCCCATGATATTGGCGATCCTCTACAAAAATAGCTAATCTATTAAACGCTTTATTTTGAGTCATCAAACTATTAAACTCAATGTAATAAAATTTTTCATCTCTAACTTTAAAAAACTTATAGCTTACTCCTGCCTCCAACTTTATTTTGTATATTTCGTCAACACCGCTGACTTCTCCCACTTGATTGGCAGATAATGACACCTTTTGGTTAATATTTGGAATTTTGTTTCCTGTAGGAGAAACGACAATTAAAGAAATACCTAAGAGCACAATTTTAGTCAAAGCAGTGATACTACGATATAAAGTCGCAGAGTTTGAAGTAACAACCATTGCGTCATCCATTTTCGAACCAAATTGCATTCCACCTGAAAAATACTTTCTTGGAATTATCTCTTGAGTTATGGGATCAATCTCTTCTTTGATGTAGTTATATGCTCCTTTTTTAAATGCTTTAAGGTACTGTTGATAGATCTTTTCTTTCTCTTGCGGGTCATCAATGCTGACTCCTGCGACCTTGTTCTTCCCCTCATATACTTGTGTCAAAATGCTGTCTTTAATTTTTTTCTTATACCAAGTGGCAAGTATTAAAGAATTGTAGACTTGTCGGAGTTTTGCAAAATTCTTGTTTTCATTAAGTTCTTTATCAAGCTCAGGAATAACAATTTCACGGACAATTTGATTGCCTATTTGGTTAGTATCTCTAATTTGTGCTTGCTTGAATTGTATAGATTCATGTTTTTCTAACGAAAGGTAATCTTGTTCAAGCATGACCTTTAACTTACTTTCCACCACATAGGCTGTCCCTGCTTTCGAATTTTCAAAAACAATCGCCTTCTCAGGGACTATCCAAACTTTATTAAAGGTATTAACTGGGATGTCGGTTGTGCCGTACTTCTTTACTGCTGCTTCGTAGATTCTCTTCCAAAATTTCTTACCTACTTCACCCTCTGGATAAATCAATGAAGCTGTTATTTGCTTGAGCATATAATCTTCTGCTAACAAGTCACGGCCCATTTCCGTAAGGCCAAAACTATTAGGAATAATACGATCTTTTTCATAGGGTGAAAGATTCACCCATAAATCTTTTTC
>CAYZLU010000080.1:0-8942 GCA_964479285.1 uncultured Planctomycetales bacterium
TCATGAACGGCAATGTGGGCATTGGCACCTGGGTGCCGAATAATCTTTTAAGCCTCGTGGGGCCGGGAAATGCTGCAATTTCAATAGTTTCTATGGGCAATAACAGTAGTCAACTTTTGTTCGGCTATAATAATGGATCTACTCCTACTGGCGCCATAGCTTCGGATTCATATGTGTCAAATGATTTGGAATTTTTTACAAATGGAGCCGTCGCATCATCGACAAGAAGGATGATCATAGATAGCGCTGGAAACATTGGAATAGCAACAACTTCAACAAGTAATGCTGGCCTTTCTATAATGAACGGCAACGTGGGCATCGGTACGTGGGTCCCGGGGAGCGCTTTGCAGGTCAACGATACTTTTTCCTTCCAGTCCGAATACAATAATGGTAATTCCGGTGCGTCCTTGGCTATTAATTGGAACAATGGGAATAAACAGAAAACAACCTTGACGAATAATTGCGTCTTGACTTTTACCGCCCCAACTTCTGGGGTCTCTAATCTTTTGCTGAAGTTGGTACAGGATGGTTCAGGTAACCGTACAGTCGCATGGCCTGTTACGGTCAAATGGCCTGGGGCCGTACAGCCGGTGCTGACCACCACCAATAGCCAGGCGGACATTGTCACTTGTTATTACGATGGCACTGATTATTTCTGTACGGCCACCATGAATTTTACACCATGATAAAACACCTTAAATCTTTGATGATTTTGGGACTACTGGGTTTTGCCGCCTTCAGCAATGCCCTGCATGGTCCTTTTTTGATCGATGACCACGCCTTCTTTGAAGAGAAACTACAAAACATCAAATATCTACCTTTGCATTTTTTACCGGATAAAAACCGCGCCTTGCATATTGAAGGGGAGTCTGCGGACCCTTTTTACCGTCCTTTGGCCACCATTGTGCCAATGCTTTCCTGGCTCGCGTTTAAAGACAATGTGTTTGGGCATCATGCCCTTAACCTGGTTTTATTTGTCCTTGCTGCGTGGAGTTTTTATATATTCTTGTCTTATCTGGGATTTGATTATTCCTGGGCCCTTCTGGCCGCGGGATTATATCTGGTCCATCCGGTCAATGGGGTGGCTGTCAATTACATCACCGCTTCCATTTTTCCTGTACAGGTGATGCTGATGCTTTTAAGTCTTTATTTTGTGGTATCAAATAAAATATTTTTTTCCCTCCCCCTTGTGGGGAGGGTTAGGGAGGGGGAAAATATAGATCAAGCCTTCCACCACCCCCACCGATCCTCCCCCCTCAAGGGGGAGGGATTGAGAATTTTTTTATCTATCTTCTTTTATATTCTGGCCATGATGTGTCATGAGACTGCGATCATCCTGCCTTGTTATGCTTTTGTTTTGCTCTTTGTTTTTGCTCCAACTACAGATTTCAAACAGCGTCTGATGGGGGCCTGGCGTGGGACTTGGCTGCTTTTTATTGTACTAGGGCTATATTTTATATGGCGCATGCAATACTCCTCGCTTAATGAGAGCATCCTCACCAAGATCAGTTGGTATCATATGAGTTTTGTGCAATATCTGGCCACCTGGACCATGCTTTTAAGCTGGTATGTTTCGCGTTTGTTCTGGCCTAAAAATATTGTACTGATCATGGCGCATCAGCCCCTTGTTCAAGGATTAGAAATTTGGATTTTTATATTGGCATGTCTTTTGGCCACCGGTATTTTTTTGAGTTGGTCTTACCGGAAAAATAAATTCATGCTTTTGGGATTGTTATGGTTTCTTCTGGGATTTGGACCCTTTATATTGGCTTGTTTTTTTCAGCCTATCCATGGGCTCATGATTGAACCGCATTGGTTTTTGTTTTCGGTCATTGGTTTTTTTATTTTTTTGGCCGGTGTGTTTACTCGTTTTGAGGAGGGGACACGAAGGTGGCTTGGTCGTGTCTTCTTGATTATTTTTATCGGTATTTGCATTTTTTTTAGCCATTGGCAAAACTGGGTGTGGGCCGATGAGGTGCGCTATTGCAAGTTTTGGCTTTACGAATCTCCCAGTTTTGTTGCAGTCAACGCGTATCTTGCCAAGGCCTATGAATTAAACAAGCAGTTTGATTTGGCCAGGAAACATTATCGATACATCCTTCAGCGTGGGTATAAGGAATACATTGCGTATACCAATATGGGGCTTATGGACATACAGGAAGGCAAATGGGATTCTGCCCAAACGAATTTGCTCGAAGTCATGAAAATCGATCCGCATGCATCGGTGGCTGTCAACGACCTGGGTGTCATTTATTTTAAAAAAGGGCAGTATTCCACGGCATTGAAATATTTTGAGAGGGCCCGTGACTTAAACCGTTTTTTGATTTTGCCGTATCTGGATATTTCCGAGACTCAATTAAAGCTCGGGTCAACGGACAAAGCCATTTTGGCTTTGCGGCAGGCCTTGGACATTGTGCCTGATAATGATATTGTCTTGGTCAATTTGATTAAAATATATATTGACCAAAAAGACAGAGATAAAATTGTTGATACCGCGCGGCAGATTGTACGGTTAAGCGGTAATCCTTATTCGATACGTAACTCTGGAATTTTACTGGGTTATTATGGGTATGCTAATGAAGCCCAAAGGGCTGAGGCAAAAGCTAAAAGGATCATAGATAATGGAGCAGGTTAAGGTTATTTTGATAAAGATTCAGGCTGTTGCTGGAAGGATGGGGCTCTTAACCGTTATATTTCTGTTTATCTTATTTTTTCATCCAACTAGTGTACAGGCCCGTCAGGACGTGTCTTTTAATACGTCTTTCGATTATTCACCGGACATCCAGGAGATGTTTAGGAAAATAAATTTGGTTTCACCGTCTTCTTTTGCAGCGAACAACGTCCTACCCAAGGTAAAGGCTTCCTCTGAAGCAGTAGTTTTTACAAGCACCATTGCCGCGCGAAAATCCACAGGTCACACTTTTGTGGTCACGACCAAGTTTTTACGCCGTTCTTCGACCATAGATAAATATGTGGAAATCATCCAGGGAGAAGAGCCTGATGACATGGTGCATATGCGCGTGGCACTGGATAATCAAGGACAAGCTTTTAAGCAGACCCTGCTTGATATCAAGGGGGTGCCGGTACAGGTCTATGACCGGCCCCAGGACATTTTTGCCTATATGCAATCTGCTGGTAGAGATGGAAAGATTGAACTCAAAGAATGGATGTACGCGCGTCAACCCAATTGCCTGCAAGGCACATGCCTGCGTTGGTTTATTAAAGGAGATGATTTCAACCGGAGATTGATATTTGATGTTAATCAGCAAGGCAAGGTGGATATACAGAGGCAAATGGTAATAGCCGGCACTGGTCCCATGGATTATCAGAAGCAAAGGCATGTAATAGAGGCCGTCAAGAAGGTGTTAAAGAATATGAATGTTCATATTGCTGGGGAAGATGTGGTGGGAGGGGTCCAACCTGTTTATTATTGGACAAAAGAAGGTGTGCCCAAAATAGGAAGGATGCGTTTGGCTGGTAAAGAAGTACTGGATGTGCTCATCAATGAATCACCGGAGGCTTATCCATTGCTGATTGACCCTGCTTTAATGTTTGAAGAAAGGTAAATATTCACTAAACCCATTGTCATTAAACATTTTTAGACAGGAGCAGCAAGGGTTGTTATAATTTTTTATGTCTCGTCTGATTATTATAATTTTTTTTATGTTTTTTGGGGCCTTCAACACCTGGGCCAAGCCGGATATGGCTGCTGATTTCAAAGAGCTCATGACCGCCATTAAGGCTGTTTCACCGGCAGAAGGGTCTGCCCAGGACCAGCGTCTACGATCATCCGTTAGCGAAAATCCAGTTGTTAAAATTGGTCCGCAAACGATTACATTTTCCTTGACCCAGCCCCTGGCTTTTGTCCAGACAAAATTTGTGCGTGATTCCGGAACTATTGATGAATCTGTACAAGTTAAACAAGGCCTTGAAACCAAATGCACGCGGTTTATCCTGGATAATGAAAACAAGCCCTTGGCCCAGGCTTTATTGACATGGGAAGGGCATCCAGTGCAAGTTTATGATCGTGAGGATGAGACGTTTGTCTATATGCAGATGCCTGACAAAAGCGGGGGTATTAAATTAAAAGAATGGATTTATGCGCGCCAACCAAATTGTGCGCAAGGAACTTGTTTAAACTGGAAAATTGAGGGCGAGGGGGTTAAAGCCATGCCGCCGGTCAATTACTGGACAAATGCCAATGCAAAAATGAAACCAGCTCCTTCGTTGAAATCCCCATCGTCGAGTGTGATAGTCCACGAACCTTTGTCATCCTATCCTTTGCTCATCGACCCTACCCTAAGCTGGGGCCAATGGCTGGGAGGGACTACTTCAGATAATATTGATGTTATAACCGTCAATGGCAGCAATATATACGCGGGAGGTTTTTCCAGTGTAAGTACCGGTTGGAACAATCAAAATGTGACGTTTCAGGGGGTGGCTCAAGGGTCTATAAACAGTGCTTATGTAGTCAAGATCACGGACAATGGCGCCACTCCGAAATTAACATGGGGCCAATGGCTGGGAGGGACAGGACTAGGAAACCAGATTTTTGGTTTATCCACCAATAGCAGCAGTATCTATGCGGGAGGGCTTTGCACCCTAAGCACTGGTTGGAACAATCAAACGGTGACATTTCAGGGGGTGTCGCAAGGAGCGGATGCTTTTGTGGTCAAGATCATGGATAATGGCACCACGCCGACTTTAAAATGGGGCCAATGGCTTGGAGGGACAGGGGCAGAACACCTTCAAGCGCTAGTTAGTAATGGCAGCATTATATATGCAGGAGGGTATGGCTCTCTAAGCACTGGCTGGAACAATCAAACGGTGACGTTCCAGGGGGTGGCGCAAGGGGCTACTTTCAGTGCATGGGTGCTCAAGGTCACGGACAATGGTACAACGCCGACATTAAACTGGGGCCAATGGTTGGGAGGGACATTGCGAGATCAGGTTAATGCTTTAACCATCAATGGCAGCAGTATCTACGCGGGAGGATTATCCTTTCTAAGTACTGGCTGGAACAATCAAGGTGCGACTTTTGCAGGGGTGGAACAAGGATCTACTACGAATGGATTTGTGGTCAAGATCACGGACAATGGCGCAACGCCCACATTAAACTGGGGTCAATGGCTGGGAGGGATAAATACAGATTCGGTTACAGCTATAGCCAACAATGGCAGCAGTATCTACGCGGGAGGATTTTCCGCTCAAAGTACCGGCTGGAATAATCAAACGGTGACCTTTCAGGGGGTGGAACAAGGAAGTACTGATAATGGATTTGTAGTCAAGATCACGGATAATGGTGCCACACCGACCTTAAACTGGGGCCAGTGGCTGGGAGGGATAGCCAAGGACCAGGTTAATGCGTTGGCCATCAATGGTAGCAGTATCTACGCGGGAGGGTTATCCACTCAAAGCACCGGCTGGAACAATCAAACGGTGACTTTTACAGGGGTGGAACAAGGGGGCACTCAAAATGGATTTGTAGTCAAGATCACGGACAATGGCGCGACACCAACATTAAAATGGGGCCAGTGGATGGGAGGAACAGCCTCAGATAAAGTTACTACCTTAACTATCAATGGTCTTAGTATCTACGCGGGAGGGATTTCCACTTTAAGCACCGGCTGGAACAATCAAAGTGTGACGTTTCAGGGGGTGGAACAGGGAACTACCCAGAATAATTTTGTGACCAAAGAATGCGATGGCGCCTCTACCAGCGCTTGCTCCGGCTCATTATGGTATGACGGTATGGGATTTTAGGTCATCTATGCAATCTATTTCATTTACATTACATTTATTTAAATTTTTCATTTTCTTCATAATTTTCTTTACTGGCATGTCTTATGCTGCATATGATCCTTCGGGCGGCAATAACAACGATGTCCAGTATAAAAGCGGGGTTGGGTTGCTTGGGTCGGATGGTTTTGTTGTTAATGGTTCCAATGTCGGCATTGGCTCTGTGACCCCAGGCCAGGCGCTGGATGTGAAGGGAACGGTAAGGGTGACTGGTTTTTTGTTGAACTCTTCACCAGTCAATGGATATGTACTGACTTCGGATAACAGCGGCAACGGTACTTGGGGATCTCAGGGAGTTGCAAACTATTGGCTTAATACTACAGCTATGGGAAACGTTGGCATAAGCACCATGAACACTGTAGGTATAGGTACCACTTCAGGAGGAGCTGGTGCGGGTTTGATAGTCATGAATGGCAATGTGGGCATCGGTACCTGGGCACCGGCAGATATGTTCCAGGTTGGCGCATATAACACCAGCAGCGGCGGATTTGAGGTTGATTCCAATGGCAATGTGGGGTTGGGTACCACCTTGACGGCCAATTCTGTCCTGTCAGTAATGAGCGGTAATGTGGGCATTGGTACGTGGGTTCCGGGTGCGGCGCTGCAAGTGGGGAACAATACTTTTGATGTGAACACGATTTTGGGTAATGTGGGTATTGATACATACAATCCACAGAAAACGCTTGAAATTGCCCCTCTTTCAAATGCCGTTGCCAGTATGGGTCTTTTATCAACAGGCGGGGCCGGGACCGACATTAATTTGGGGACAGGCGGCTCTTATACGGGTGCTGGTTCTAACTACGCGGGAATAATTGGCTTTAACCAGGAGGTAGGCGGGGCAGTTGAATTTAGAACAGCGTTCAACGCGTATCCAACACCGGTCAATGCCTTTAAGTACACGCGCATGATCATAACCACGGATGGCAACATTGGTATCTATACAATAAGTCCGTCAAGTTCCCTGGCAGTGCTTGGCAGCATGGGGGTAGGTTCAACAGCCTATGCCAGCACCTATAGCGCTCCATCAGGCGGATTAATTGTCCAGGGAAATGTGGGCGTTGGTACCTGGGTTGCTTCGGACACCTTCCAGGTGGGGACATACAGTTCCGTCGTAAGCGGGTTTGAGGTTGATTCAAATGGTAATGTTGGTATCGCTACGACAATCACCAGTAACGCGGCTTTGTCCGTGATGGTTGGTAACGTGGGGATTGGTACGTGGGTGCCGCGTAAACCCTTCCAGGTCGGGAATTTTATTTCCAGTTCCGGTGGGCTGGAGATTGATAGCGCGGGTAATGTTGGCATGGGTACGACGTTAACAGGCAACGCGGCCTTGTCTGTTTTGGATGGTAATATGGGCATCGGCACCTGGGTTGCTGGCGCGTCATTAGACTTAAACAGGCAAACGGACGCGGTGATCTTGCCGTCAGGGACCACGGCCCAAGAACCAAGTACACCTATAAACGGCATGATCCGCTACAATAATACAATACCCTGGGTTGAGTCCTACCAAAATAGCGGATGGAAGCCGGTAAATGGGCAGGTTGTTCTTTGCAATAGCGGGGCCGCATCTGCAACCGTGACCTCATCTACGGAAACCAATCTCGCGGCATGTACCATTCCTGCAGGAGCCATGGGAACGGCTGGGAAATTAGCCATATATGCCTTCTATAAATTTGTGGGTACTGCGAATAAAAAGTATACCTACATAAGGTTTAGCACCACCTCAGGAGACACCTCAGTCGGGACCCTGTATGAAGAATATGAAACTGTTTTGGCGACATATTTACAGATCGGTGAATATGTCACCATAACCAACGTAAATTCTGCCAGTTCGCAAATTGGAGGGGATGCAGCCAATGCTTACCCAAACGAAGGATTAGTTGGGGTAACAACTAGTGCCATTAATACCGCGAATGCTTCTTATGTTAATTTTAATTGCGCGTGTGTGAATAATTCAACGGACACCTGCCAACTTGTCGGGTATACCGTAGTGCTGTTACAGCAGATGTAGAAAGTAAAATGTATTCCCTCCCCCCTTTGTGGTGAGGAGTCCATAGAACTCACGATAATTTAGAAACTATGCGTACAATATTTTTCATTTATATTTTGAGTTTTTCTATTTTTGCCCCAACCAGCACGTCCTTCGGCGCATACCTCCCTTCAGGTGGGAATAATAATGATATCCAATATAAAAACGGCCTCGGGTTTGCTGGTTCGGATAATTTAGTTTTTAACGGCAGTAATGTCGGCATTGGCTCGATTACACCAGGCCAGGCACTGGATGTGAAAGGCACTGTGCGCATGACAGGGTTTAATCTAAGTGCCTCTCCGGCAAGTGGTGATATCTTGACATCTGATGCCAGCGGCAACTTTTCCTGGGTTGCCCCTGGATCATTAAGCTATTGGCTTAATACAGCGGCCGCTGGTAATGTTGGGTTAAACACCACAAACACCGTAGGTATTGGGACCAGTTCAGGGATTGGTGCAGGTTTGGTGGTCATGAATGGTAATGTGGGCATCGGCACCTGGTCACCAGCAGATTTTTTTCAGGTTGGTGCTTATAACACCAGTAGCGGAGGCTTTGAAATTGATTCAAATGGCAACGTTGGGTTGGGTACCACCCTGACAACCACTTCCGCCTTGTCGGTGATGAGCGGGAACGTGGGCATTGGCACCTGGCTGCTGGCCGCGGCTTTTCAAGTGGGAATTGGGACCTTCTCTGTTAATACTTCGTCAGGCAATATCGGCATCGGCACAGCCCTCGCGCAGAGATTGCTCGAGATATATCCGCGTAATAATGTCACGTCCACGATAGGTCTTATGTCAACAGGGAGTGCGGGGGATGAGATTTTCTTTGGTACCAATGGATCGTACACGGGCGTTGGTGGAAACAACGCGGGGGTCATAGGATATAACCAGGCGGTTAACGGCGGGATGGAATTTAGGACAGCTTTGGGGACTGATCCGAATACCAGCGGTAATACGCGTTTTATTATTACTCTTTCCGGTGTCGGGATCAATACTATCACACCGTCTAGCACAGTGGCTGTTTTAGGCGGGATGGGGATTGGGTCCACGGCCTATGCCAGCACCTATAGCGCCCCTGCCACCGGATTAATAGTCCAGGGTAATGTGGGTATTGG